>JAIXQS010000017.1 GCA_027485615.1 Verrucomicrobiaceae bacterium | reverse complement strand
GTCTCCGGATCATGTAGCGGCAGCGATCCTTTAGTGCGGTCTTGCCCTTGGTCATCTCATACCAGAGCCTGCCCAGGCTATTGTCGGTGAGGAACTCGACGACGTAGCGGGGCGTGAAGAACTGGTTGCGGACGGCCATTTCCCGGCTGTTGCGCGGGGCGGCGGATTCATCGCGCATCTTCTTCCGCTCGGCGGGATCGTTGTAATACTGATAGATCCAGCCGATGGTCTCGTCCTCGCTCCAGATGGCGTTGAACTGATCCGGCGTGAGGTTGTCGCGGGCGGCGGCGCTGCCGGAGCCGTTGAGTTCGTGGAGCACGGCTTCCAATGCCTCCGAACCGGGGAACAAGAGGCCAGCGGGATCCCAGCGGCTGAAGAGGCCGCCGAGGTCGATGGCGAGTTCATCGAAGAGCACGAACAGATAGGCGCGGTAGCTGTGGTAGCTGTCGCCGAAGGCACCGCCGGCGGATTGTTGGAAGAGCAGGAAGCCCTCGGACTGGAGACCGTGGCGCACGCATTCGAGCACGATTTCGCGTTCCTCCGCCATGCGCAGGGCGGCGAGGCGGTTCAGCACGGTGAAGGCCAGCTCGCGGGTCAGGCGGCCGACGGATTCCTTGCGGGCATCCGCTTCCTTTTTCCCGTGTGCGGTGAGGCCGACGACGAGGTGGTCGAGCCGGTCGCGCAAGAGTTTGGCGGTCTGCATGTCCTCATCCGGCAAGTGCCCGAGCAATTCCAGCGGCGCGGCGGTGCCGTCGTCATTGATACCGAAGATCTCACGACGCTGGGAGGCGAACTCGTCGTCGAGGATCTTGCGGCAGGCACTGACGGTGCGCTGGAGCAGGTTGCGGGTTTTTTGGTCGAAGGACATTGGGAGAAGCGGAAAGTGATCAGAGAAGTGGTTTGCTCGTTTTCAGGTTCGGTTCACGAACCAATGAGTTGGTTGATCTTTGGTCGAAGCTCAGCCTGGAGCTGTTGCACCCCCTCACCGTTGTTCTTGTAGGTGACGTAGCGCAAGTGCTGGAGGTCGAATGGAATGTCACCTTTCGATTGCGCGATCAGAATCACATCCTTGCCAAGTGAGTGAGCAATTCCGGCTTCGTAGAAAACGTTGGGATTCCGGTCGCTACAGTCGCACACAACGATTCTTGAACGGCAGATCAGAGAGACGACATCCTGAATGACAGCGGCATTCTCCCAAATGTCGTCAGCTCTGAGGCATTTCAAATCGAGTTCTGACGCGACGGCCTTTAGCGCCTCATACACCTGCGTGAATTGCGGCGCAAAAGGCATCATAACGGAGATGAGATCGTCTTGGGGACGGGTCAAATCCGCAAAGGAAAAGACGGTCGGAGAAAGCGGCCGGCCAATTCGTTTCGCGTGCAGGACTTTGAAAAGATCAACATCCTTGATAGCCCAGTGAGTGCGATTGAGTTCGAATGACGAAATCTGAAGGTCGGCAGCAAGCGACCTGAACTCATCGTGCGTAATGGGAGGCACGTTGGAATCAAAGGCGTATTCAATTCTGACTTCTCTGCCCAGTGGGGTGACTCGCTGTATGTATCCAACCCTCGCGAGGTCATCACCACTTCCGTTGGTTTCAGCGACGAATACGGCTGGGTGAA
The DNA here is from genome assembly GCA_027485615.1 of Verrucomicrobiaceae bacterium. Taxonomy (GTDB): domain Bacteria; phylum Verrucomicrobiota; class Verrucomicrobiia; order Verrucomicrobiales; family Akkermansiaceae; genus Luteolibacter. The sequence goes on along the minus strand of JAIXQS010000017.1, from coordinate 91,896 downwards.
CTCTCACCTCCTCCATGTTCAGCCTGCCGTCCGGTTTAAACCGGGTTACCAACGCGTCTTCCGTATATTCGAAGATCCGATCATGCCCCAACGAATCTCCTGTAGGCCGCCAACCTCTCGCACTAACAAGTAAATGGAACATGTGAAAATCGAAGATGTTCTGATTAAACGGCAGCAAATCAGTCGAGATTGAGTTGGATCTCGACGACATCCTCCTTCTTGAGGGAGGTGACGGCCTCGTCGAGTTGGGCGAGGGATTTTTCGAGGTGAGGCAAGTCTTGTTTGAGGTAGGACTTACGGAAGCGGACTTTGGCGGGAGTGTTTGAACTTAGCTTTGTGGGATCCTGTTCTGGGGGCGGAGGGAGAATCTTTACCTCCTGCCGTTTCTTGTGGCGATCAAGGACGGAGCTGCGGATCTGGGAGAGGTTGGAATCCAACTCCATACGGCGGTTGAGCAGGTTGCGGATGCCGGCGATGTCGGTGGCTTCGGGCAGGGTTGTTCCATCCAGTTGACCGGAAAACTCGGAGCGGTCATCCGCCGGGAGTTCGCTCCACTCTGGCATGTTCATGATGGACTCGCGTTGGCCATCAAGGTGGGCGGCGATTTCCTGTCCCAGCCCGCTGGCGGCCGACTTGACCTGCTCGCGCAGGGCGGTCAGGCGATTCCGGATGTCCGATGCGACGGTGTAGAAGTCCTCACGGGCGAGGCATTCCTGCAACTCATCGCGCAGGATCGTGGTGGAACTGACAAGCTGTTCGAGTATGCCGACTTTCGGCAGACCCCCGATGGAGGACGAGAGAGTCGCGGCTTCCCCGGCATCCCTGCCGAGTTCGTTGTCGAGCGCCTTGCGGACTTCGCGTGCCCATGAGAGATCATCCACCAGAGAGGCCTCTTCCGCGCCGAGGGTGACAGGGGCGTCGGAGGCATCGCGGTCGAGCACCTGGGTGAGACGTTTGGACAGGGACTGCGCACGCGGCGAGCCGGGTAAACTCGACGAGGTGAGTTCGACAGCCAGCGAAGCGTATTCATTGCGGAAAGCCGGGAAGTGTTTCAGCACCGCCTGGCTGATGCGCGGTGCCATGGGCAGGACTTTCTCGCCGGTGAGATCCAGCAGGCGCTTGGCGGCGCGGTTGAGGGTTTCCTGCGGGATCTGCTTGTCGTTGGTGGCGACGTCGATCTTGGCGAAGTTGTTGTTGTTCTTGAGCGCTTCGGTAGCCTTGGGGCCGACCGCTTCGAGCCACTGGCCACCCACCTTGATGCGGATGGACTGGGAAATGAGCAGGCCGGCGGCGAGGTAGCGGGTGGTGTCCTTGAACCAGCCGTAGGGGGCACGGTTGAAGTCATCGAGCATTTTGCGCCCATCCACCTCGCCACGGGAGCGCAGGTAGTCGAGCAAGGACACCAGCGCCGCATGGTCGGTGCGGATCTTGGTGGCCGCGCCGGCTTTGTCCACGATGCCGAGCGGATCGGTGGCCGAAGGAACCACTGATAGATCAGGAGCGAGCAAAAGCTTTTCGGCGATATTGGCGTCAAGGTTCTGCGGAGCCTGCTTGTAGGATGGGAAGACCTCCGCCGCGACGTGGGCAAGCTGGCCATTGCAGGCTTGGCGCAGCTCGGTGCCTCGGGTGGCAACTGCGGTGTTGGTGCCACGGAAGACGAAGGAACCCTTGAGAAAGGCGTTTTGCAGGATGGTATCGAGGTTGCGCTTCAGAACCTCTGCGCGGCTTTTCTGGGCGATGATATATTGGGAAACCTCCTTCTCGGCAGCCTCTGTGCGGTGGCGGCGGTGGATTTCCTCACAGCGGTAGATCCGGGTGATGGTGTCGCGGATCTCACGGGTGTCCTCGCCGAGGAGATAGAGGACATTGCGGTTGGCAGGAACCCGTGAATCGTTGATGCGATCCTTGATGCGGTTAGGCACTTCTGCGGCAGGCGCTAGCTCCAAATGGAGTTCCACATCCTCCTTCGAATGGGTGACGGCCACGGGCATGGTGCCGTGGAGCAGCTTGACCTGGGCTTTGACATTCTTGGTGTTTTCCAAGCGAGCCGCCGGCTCCGGGGAGAAGATCTGCTCACGCAGGATTTCATTGAGGATGGTGAGCTGGTCGCTCGATGAAGGGACGAGCGATCCCTGGTCGATGAGGATCTGCGCCACGGCCTCGCTCATGAAGCGCAGGGAACCATCCACGAGTTCGAGAGGCAGTTCCTTGTCGTCGCACATCTCCGTGGCAGCCTTGGCCACGGTTTCGAACAAGGGCGTTGCGTCGGCAGCGGAGTGCAGCATTGCGGCGACGTTTTCCGAACTCACGGGAAAGCCTTCGACGAGCTGCAGAACTGCCACAGTCTTGGCAATACGGTGATGTAGTGAGCCGGCACCATAAGCGGTGGCGACCTTGGCAACGGCCTCCACCAGAGGGCGGTTGGCACGCTCGATGTCGGCGCGCAGGGTGTCGTAGAATATGTCTGCGGTGGCGAGGATGCCGACCGGCATATCCGCGAGGTGGGTGCCCGTTTGCTGGCCCTTGATGTCCACCAGCACATCCTGGATCACCTTTAGAGTGGAACGCAGTCCGATGCCGCCTGTGGAGCGGGCCAGCCCACGGAGCAACTCCATCAGGATATTGAAATGCTGCGGAAGGAAGGGATAGAGCCGGGAGAACTCATCGGCATCCAGATGGGTCTGGATGTGTTTGGTGTTCTTGAGCTGGGTGGCGGCGGTGATGGCTCCGGAGTGATCACCGAAGATCTTCTTGAGCAAGGTGATCGCCTCGGGGGATTTCTTGAGCAAACGCCGGTAGGTGATTTCCCGGATGTCGGTGGATTCGATGTCAACGCGCAGCGGGTCGGGGAACCGATCCTTGAGTTTGAAGAGCGGGCCGGCCATCGGCAATGTCTGCTGGGCGGTGGCTATGATCCATGCCTGTCCCTGCCCGATATTCTTGAGGTTTTCGGCGAATCCCTGGAGGTTGAGGATGAGACGGTTGGTGCCCTCGATGAACTGGCCGACCTCATCAAGGATGAAAATGACACGCCGGTTGCCGGTGCGGCGCTCGATGAGATCGAGCATCTGCTTTAGCCGCTCGTCCTCGCCGTAGATCGAATCGACCTTGGTGCGGGAGAAGGAGGCGCTGTCGGCCCACAGCTTGGGGTAGAGCTTGCAAGCCACCTGGCTCACAATCGCATTGGCGGCGAGCAGGTCGTTCTGGAGTTCGTCCCATGTGTAACCGGCCTCCTCAATGCCGGCAATAAACCCGTCCTTGAGGCCGTCGCGCTCGACCATGAGTTCGAGCAACGAGATTTTCTCGTCCTTCGAGTAGCCAGCCCACTCCAGCACCTTGTGATAGGCGATGCGGGAGATGCCATCGTTGGCCGCGTTGGCGGATGCCACTGACGCGAGATCGATCATGATCACGGTAGCCGGGAAATTCTTCGCGAGTGTGCCAAGTTGTGCGCGTAAAGGCGCAGCCGGGATTTGATCCTGGAAACATTTCAGAAAGGACTCGCTGCCGACCTTGCGGCCGGGATCGAGCGCGAAACCGAGATATTTCGTGAAGGAGCTTTTGCCCGAACCATAGAAGCCGGAGACCCACACGCCTACCTCGTGACCGCCGCCGCCTTTGAAGCCGGCATCGAGATTGTTCATGAAGCGCTCGTAATGGTGGGCGAGGCTGTCGGTGATCTCGTATTCGGCGACTTCCTGACGGATCAGTTTTTCATCATCCGCCGCATAGTTGATGACGGCGACGATCTGCCGGTCAATCGGGCGCTTTTGGTCGAAGAGTTCGCGTATGATTTTCATGATGGTGGATCAGCCGATGTGAATGGAGCGGTAGTTGCCGTTTTCCTTGTGGATACCGAGGAACCGTAGGCTGTGGAAGCCTCCGCGAGTGCCGGGATAGAGCACCACGGTGGGCACGCAGAATTTGCCGTTGAGCTGCTGCTCAATGCCGCTGATGTGGAGAAATGGGTGCAACGCCTCGATGTCGGTGATGATGAGCATGCCTCCGGGTTCGTTGCGCGAGGACTCCAACTCGGCCAGGATCGCGTCTGCCACGATGCGCTCCTTTTCCAGCTTGGTGGAAAAGGTTTGCTGGAATTGCTGGCGGGGATCATCCGCATCCTGCAGTCCTGCCTGCCATGCGGCCCGCAGTTTGTGGGAGCGGAACCACTCGTTGAGCATGACGGTGAGCGACAGGACTCGCGGCTGGTAGCCATCGAGCTTCAGCTGGGCAATGATCTGGGGCAGCATGAGCTTGGCCTGCAGGATCTCCTCCGCCGGGAAAACGATGTAATAGACCGGATCAAAGCCCGTCTGTTTCATGGAGCTGACGCCGCCTTTGAGGTGTTGCCGAAGCTCGTTGAATTTTTCAGTGAGTGAGTGCATCGATGACTTGTTCTATGTCCGGGTATTTCCATTCGATCCGCAAGAGTTGGCCGGCGTTCTGGATCTCCAGGTGGCCGCGGGATGCCTCCTTTTCCAAGATAGAAATCACATCCGCAGGCATCAGGCCGAACAAGAGCCAGTCCTTGTGAACGGGGATGTTGCGATCCTCGACGCCATGAAAGTGGAGGTCGTGGGCGAGGAAAAGCGCGGTTTCCGACATGATGACCGGGGGTTGCGCCTGCCGGCGACCATGACGGTTCTCACGGATCATCCGGAAGTCTTCGAGCGTTCCCAAAAGGTAACGGGACACCCGCTCCATCATGCTGTCCGCCCAACGCGGGGCGATCCGCCCAGAGGCTGTGGCGCGTTCGAGGAAATCCCGGGCATCCTCCTTGGTCACCTCACCGGTGTCTGAAAGCGCCTTGCGCCAGAAAACGCCGGTTACGAAATCATGAAAGACCTCATTGTGGCGTGCTGTGTAGAGGAAGAGGATCTGATGTACGGCACTACGGTTCAAGCCAGCTTCCACCAGGCGCTTGAGCCATGTAGCTGGCCGGCCGTCCTCGATGAGGTAACGCTGGGCGAACCCGCGGCTGACGATGTCGGTGATCCGGGTATCCGTGGCGCGTCCGAGCGCGCCGGTTTGCTTGACGATATTCTTCAGATCCGCCGCACTCATTCCCGGCTGCCAGAGGGGCAGCAACTCCATGGTTTCTGAAACCAGTCCCTGAGCCTTGGACAGGTTGGTGGTGTAGGGGGCGAGATGGGAATCGGTCATGGCCTGCGGGCGGCAAAATAAGGGAAAACTCGAAGCCCCAGACGAAAACCCGCCTTATAATGCCGTGCCATTTCGGCAACGCCGCGCTGGGTGGCGAGTTCCGGAAGCAGGCCGATCTGGACAGGGCCTTCCGGTGTGTCGATCTCCTCGCCGGCCAATCCGGCCAAGTCTGCCATGCGCGAGGCACGATCCAATGGAAGTCCGCGGAGCATCTCGCCAGCATCCCGGGAGGCTGCCCGCTGAACCAGCATTTCCAATTCCGGCTCCAGGCGGAACAAGTGGGTGACACCAGTGCGTCCGATCCGCTCGTCATGCAAGCCCTTGGCGGCCAGGCAGGTGGCGGTGAATCCGGCGGCCAAAGGTGACTTGGGAAAGTTGTAGTCGAGGGATTCAAGGCCTGCTTCGTCGAGAAACTCGCAATCCCACCAGCCAGCGTTGTCCCTTTGGCCAAGGGACGCCACACAGAGCCTGAGCTGAATCAGTTGGTGGATCAGGTCATTCATGGTTCGTTAGGGAAACTGGGATTTGCGGTGTGACCATAGAGTTCGAGGCCGGATTTAGAAAATACTGGGTTCGCGAATTTCGATGGGGCTTTCGGTTGATTTTCCACTGCCATACATAGCGAAACGGATGAATGACCCGCAAGTGATGATTCCCACCAAAGGTCAAATCCATGATTGTAATTGGGGAACTACAGTCGCTTTTCATCCGACCGTTCCCCGGAATGCTTCGGGATCCTTCCAGAACTCGGAGATGCGGGGGATGACCTTGGGCTTCGGGAACTTTCCGGCGGCGCTTCTTCGGCACGTGGCCTTTGAGGAAATCCACCTTGCGGAAACGGCTGCTATCCCAGGGCACGTGGTGTTTTCCAACGAAGACCCTGATACCCGTGATGAAGAGACCCTGATGTCCATCCGCCGCCGACCTGACTTTTTCCACGTGGTAGACGGTTTTTTCATTCAGCGGCCCGTCGGGGAAGGAGTACGCATCCGGCAAGGATTCCATTCGGCAGATCGGGGCTGATAAGTCGGTATTGATGGCGACAACACGATCGCCGGGGGCAAATGTTTCCATGGTTTGTAGGCGTTAAGCGATTAGGACAAAATGCGCCATTTTCGACCACCGCCAGCAACTGCCGGGCGCGGCTGACGGCTATGAAGTGGAAGATCGGTGGGCGTGGAGGTTGAGGACGTCGGAGGGATCGCAGAGGCCGGTTTTTTTCCAAATGGCTGAGATTGATTTTTCATAGGCATTGGTTGACGGGCGGAATGATCAAGCCCCCATCGACGGTTTTTCCGCCTCCCAGTTTCCCAGCACCTCGCCGAGGACGACGGTGTAGGTGAGGTTGCCGTGCTCAAGGTCTACATCGGGGAGGAACTCGTCGTCAAAGGAGGAGAGAAGGGGCTGGATGTTCGATTCATCGAGGCCGGAGCCTTTGAGGATGATGACCGTGCCGGCGATCGTGCCATTGGCGAGGTAGTGGAGATCCACCGCCGCGACATCATTCCCGCCGCGCTGGGCGAGAAATCGTTCGGACGAGGGTGTGCGGAGGGTGCGTTTCCAGGTGAGGTTCATATCAGTGAGGTGAGGATCCAGTGGGACAGTGCGAGTGAGGAGGGGATGGCCGTGATGAGAATCAGGCAGCCACAGCCTTTGCCGCTGCCTTTGCTGCTGCTGCGGTAGCCTACGCCGGTGCCGGGGATGCTGAAAGCCGTGTAGTTCCGGCCGCGCGAACTCTTGCCGACCCGGAATCCCCGACCGCCCACGGAATAGCCGATGCCAGAGCCGCTCAGGTTCACCCTGAACGGTCCTAGTTTGACGGATTTGCGGTAGAAAAGGCCCATGGGGAGTTACGGAGATTGCTGTTCTTGCGGCCAGCTGTAGCAGGCGGGGTGGGACATCTACGGGGTCAGGCTACGAAAAAATGAGATTTTCCAGTGAACCCGAAATTCCACCTCTGGCCCAGTTGACCAAACAAGCGGGGGTTCTCTCAAGGTTATTCAGCCAGAAGAGCGCTTAGTTCCGCCAGTATCATCGTGCGGCTGGTGTGGATACCTTTGTCGTCCGAGCGGAAGCCGAAGATGGAGTTGAATCGAAGGCTGCTTATTTCTTCCCAAGATCGAATAAATCCCCTTCCCGCCCGTCCATCCCTGCATGAAGGCCATCCTGCTCCCTACCCTGTTGTTATTCGTTCTCTCCACAGTTTCACGCGCACAGACCTGCCGGGAGGTGGTTCGTGACGCTTCGGGGCGCGTGGTTCAGACCATCGAGCGCCAAAAGCAGGCAGGCAGCACGGAGCGAGCGGTGATCCGCGATGCTTCCGGGCGTGTAATCGGAACTGCTACGACCCAGGTAAGCGCGGGCGGCGGTGGGCAAACCACTTACCGTGATGCCAGCGGAAGGGCTACAGGATCGGCGACCACGCAGGGCAGTTCATCCGGTTCGTCCCGCACCACATACCGGGATGCGAGCGGTCGCACGTCGGGCAGCGCCACCACGAGCAAATCCTCGGGCAATGGCAGCCGCACCCAGTATCGCGACGCTTCAGGGCGGTTGACCGGAACCGAAAGCACCCAAGGCACCGGCACCATGACCACCACTCGACGCGATGCTTCGGGTCGCGTGGTTAGCAGTAGCTCAGGCAGCGGGAAGTGTCAGAGTCCGGTGCGTGTGCCGACTCCACCAAACGGCACGCCCCGATAGGCATGGACACCGCGTCTGACCCGACCAGTAGGCCTCATTTCTGCCAGACCGCGCAGCCTTGTGCTCTGAGCGCTTCTGCATGACTCACCTCCATCTGCACGGCGTCGGCATGACATAGCAAGGGAATCCCCTCAAACTTCTTTCTGGCCAATCCGAAGGTTTTCGAATCCCAATGTTTTGGCAACGCATGATACTGGTCAGATTTTCTTGGCGAGCAGGTTGAGCGGCGAGGCGATGTCAAGGGCGCGTTCCCGTGCGCTTTTGATTCGGGCGCTAGCATCATCGATCTCGTGTTTTTCTGGAGCGTAGTGGCCGGCGAGTTTGGAATCCTCCGCCATTGCGCTGATACGGGCTGTGAGGGGGGCTTGGGGGTTTTCGGCAATCTGCATAAGCAACTCGTGCTTGCGAGCCTTGGTGAGTGCTGCGGAGGCGGTGTGCGGCATTCTCAGATCTGCCACCCGTGCCGCAATGTCAGGTTTTGTCATGGACTCGGCAGCATTGCGTTGGGCTACGTCTCTTGTGACTTTGTATCCTGCTGGGCGACTGGTTTCTTAGCATCCGCAATCATCTCCTCGATCTGGGCGAGGTATGATGGAGATTTCCGCATCATCTCGATCATGTCCTCCCGCGTGACTTGCGGCGTCTCGGCGCGGGTGGTCATGTCGAGTTTGTCGCCATACCGCTTCGGAGCGAGTTTGGACGCTCTCCATTGCCTCGCCCAAATTTGGAGCTTTTTGACGTTGTAATTCTCCGGGGTTGCGGAATCAGCAAGTTCGATGCAGTGATCCATTTCGCGCTCTTGCTGGCACTCCCGCGCACGCGCGATACGTGTAGCGAAGTGCGGGTCTTCGGCCATCTTGCGGTATACGGTTGTTGGGTGCGGGAATCCATGCTCTTTGCCGATGTTTATGATTCCAAGACCTGATGCTATCAGTCCGCAATACTCGGCGATGTTCTCGTCAGTCCATGTGAACTCTCGGCCTCTTTTCCGCGCAGTTGGTTGGCCAGTTGCTGGCTTCTTGTCTGCTGTCATTTTCTTTGAAGTCTTAGCTTTCATTGTGGATTGGCCGTTGTTCAACAGTCGTATTTGCTACGTTCGATTAGGAACTGGAGGACGTTCGGCTCTGGCCGGATCCACTTGGCGTTCTTTTCCTTGATCTCCAGACAAAGCGCGAAGCGAACTGCCGGCGAGTTGTAGTCCAGTGCCTCCAGTTCTTCCTCGCTGCTCGTATCGAGCATGTGGCGGAATCGCTGGACGATTTCTGGGATCTCGATCATTGGCCGGATTCGTATTTCCTAATGAGAGCGGACGATACTTGCGCGGCTCGCTCTTTGATGCTCAGGAGCGTCTTTGGCCCCGCCTCGATCTCCACCCGGTCAGGCTCGAAGTGTCCAAGGAGCTTCGAGTAAATTTCGATGGCACGGAGAGGGCATGGCTTTTTCACCCGGCGGCGCAGGATCGGCACCTCGGTGATCTCGTTCCCGCTGGCTGCCTTGCCACGGCGCAGCTTGCCACGGTTGCCGCCGCCGATAAGTTCCTCGGAAAATTCCACGCAAAGGGGGCTATCCGGGCCGATGTTGACGAGTGCCGTCCCGATGACATCCGCGAGGTAACGGAGGTTGTCCTCCTTCTTTCGTAGGGCTGCTTTGGTCTGTGGCTGGCGCAGGGTGGCGATGTGTCTCTTCACGTCATCATTTGTCATCAAGCGAGAAGCGTGCTTGCGAGCATCCTCTTTGCTTACCTTATACCCGGCTTGAATGTAGGCATCTGCCTGACTTGATCCGCTCACATGTATTTCGCAAAACCGTTGGACTCGGACGCTCAATTCTCGTGGCTTTGCAGGCGCATTGGGCTTTTTTCCTTTCGTCTTGGTTGTGGAGTCTTTCATGGCCGTATGACGATTGTTCACCATTTGCTTCGCTTGATTTAAATAGGGCGCATCAAACATTTTTGATACGGGCGCAACGTCGAACAGATCGCTAGGCCGAACTTTGGGTGGCAATCATACCGCCAGCGAAGAATTGGGCGAAGAGTTCCTAGCGAATGTTGAGTTCGTGTTTCATGCGTGGGCTGGTCACAAGTGGCAAGTGGCAACCCCATATTAGTATATGGGGGTTGCTTGCCAGTTGCTCCCGGTTCAAGTGGCAAGTGGTAAATGGCAAGTGGCAGAATCATTTTGCCAGTTGTGGGTGTTCGGGGTTCATCCGTAGCCATTTGATAGCTTTTCCGCCCTTCGGGTTCCGTTCATCGAAGCTCTCGATTTCGTCAACCTCGGCCTCGATGATGGCATCGCGGGCTGTGCGCTCGCTGCATCCCCGAAGGGCGACGAGACGGGCAATCAGGTCTTGCTGTGCCACCGGGCGGGGGCGGACGATATTCACCACGTCGCCGTGCTGTACCTTCTTAGTTGCTCCTGCCTGTCGCTTGCTCTGTGCGGGTTTGCCTTCAGCGATCATGTCCTCGGCCTCATCCGTGCCTACTGGAAGCCATGCAGGACGCTCAGGGTTATCGGTGCGCTTTACGAAGTAGTGGGCGCAATAGCTCCCGGAATCATCCTTCCATCCGGTTGTCTGCCTTTTCGAGACGTTCACCACGAAAAGCCCCTTGGCCGCTGTTGGACGCATTGTCAGGATACTCCGGGGAATGTTGGCGATTTCCGCCCCTCCGATTCCTGAATAGGTGTCGTCGGTGTTCTCCCATCCATCCTTGGCAAGCTTTGGGGTGTGATGGGCAAGCAGGCTGGCGCAACCGTTGGATTGCAGGATAGGCATAAGTCCGGCGCGTATCCATTCCGAAACACAACCTACAACCTCCCCGCCAAGGTAAGAAAGAAGCGGGTTGACGATTATAAGGTCGGCAGCTTCTTCGCGTAGCATCGTGGCAAGGTGGGGATGGAAGGAATGCCCGACGTGTTCACGGATAAATTCCGTCCTTAGCATCCGATAGAGCGGCTCCAGGTCTTTCGCTGATAGCTTGCGCCCGGTGATGGCTTCGGAGTGTTCAAGCAAGCCCTCGCGGCATTGCCCGATTGTAACCCCGTCATCCTCCCCTGAGAATAAAATCACACGGAGCGGGCGCGGCGGCACGATTCCCAGATACGGCAACCCAAGCCCCCAACACATCGCGGCCTGAGTGACGGCAACCGACTTCCCAGCTCCGGCTGTGGATATGAATGTTGCAACGTCTCCCCGGCGCATCCAGCCATTGCCAAGCAAGATCGTTTCCGGCGGTGTCTCGGTGGGGTAGTGGTTCACTCCCCGTTCCATGAGAGAACGGGATGCGCCGTGGGCTTCATTCTCGATCTTGGCGATTTCTGCTGTGATGGCTTCCCACTCTTCCGGGTCGGATGCGGCCAATACGAGCTTACTCCCAAGTTCGCGGCGGCGGCATGTCAGTTGGTATCCCTTCACCCTCTCCACGTATCGGGCGCAATGGGGCGGCTCCGTGGCATAGCCCATTTCCGAGCAACACTCGATGAAAGCCCTCCTCATAGGTTCGTTGTCACCGAAAGCGGGAACGATATTCCCCCATTTTTTCACTCCTGCGGTCACTTGCTCCCAGACTACTTGTGCCACGCTCCGCAAGGGGGCTGTGGGCATTGCATCTGGGGAAATCCAGTTCCCTTCGTGAAATCCGTATTCCGCGCATGAATAAATCAGGGATTGCGCGGCATAGACGGCAGCATCCTCCATGGCGGCAAGGGTCGGATTTTCAACTGTTCCGCCTCTATCATTTCGGGTTGATCCGTTCACTGTGATCCCTTCTCTTCGTAATTTTCACAACGATGTTTCTCGACGGCGATTTCATCGAGGATCTGCATCAGGCGATCTAGTTCCCGGTATGACTTGCGGGCTGGCGGGTTCTCTATCTCATGACCGTAGCCTTCCTCGTATTCGATGAAGTAACCTCGCTCTTGAAGGATGGCGCGCACCCCTTGCTTTACGTCACAGTGTTCGTGATGGTTTCTATTTGGCATGGCGATTAAATGAATCGGCCTTGCGCGGTGGGATCGTCGTGTTACTCTGGCGGTGTCCAAACCTTCGAGAGTCCCCTTGTCCGATCCCAATCGGCAAGGGGCTTTTATTTGGTGTCGATTGCGTTCACCTTGAAGCGGCGGGCTAATGCACGGCTCACTTCGTCAGGGTTCGCGAAGATTCTCTTACCCACACGGATGAATGGGTAGTAGCCTTTGGCTCTCCAGGAGTCCCAGGACCGCTTGCTCGGGGCTTCAGGGCCAGTTCCAAAGACAGCTTTCCGGCACTCCTCGATGCCGATGTATGCGGGTGATGTTGGTAAGTTACTCATAGGGGGAGAGTAAATACCGACAGATGCAGTCAGATGACCTACAGCGAATAGATTATTTTTTTTAGCACTTGGGATCTCTCCGCCAGCTTGGAACCACTTTCACCATTGGCCCTTCTTTCTTGGCATCTCGGGCAATCTTCAAAATTTGGTTGGGGTCTGTCTTTCTGGATCGGGGGACTAAATCCCATTTAATGTAGAATTTCGTAGCCTGAGACCATGTGACATCGTTATCCGATAAGTCTCGATTTATCTGTAGTAAAAACATCTTCATTTCCGATATAGAGGGACTTCTTCCAAGCTTCTCACTCAAGAAGGAGAGCCATACGAAGATCTCTCTTGCGATCCGCTGAGATGATGTAAGTGGATATTCGCGATTTCCTTTTTCTATTCGGGTGATGGCACAGAGCCCCTCTAGTTGTTGGAGATCGTTGAAGTAAAATGCGCGTAGAGTCAGTAATTCTAACATATACCGTGCCAGGCGGCTTTTGCCTAGCGGATCCACCGTCTCTTGAAAGGCATCGAATTGGAATGATTGTTTAGCGAGCCACCAGCCAAGCGTGTCTTGATTGAGTCCGAAGGCAAACGATGCAATGTGCATACGCGCTACCGACACTTTGACCTGACGTTCGCGAATTTCATTGCTGTAGCCCCGTGACTCCTTCAAAAATAATCTGATAGCTTCCAATAGGCCTTGGTTCCCCGCCACTAAGCACCAGCGCCAGCCACGTTGAATGTGGAGAAGCTGAACGGACACTAGTTGGATGAGTGCTATTGAAGGAATGGACAGCGTTTCATCGTGCAGCCAGTCATTGGACAAAATCTCATCGGCTCGCGGATTATCGAGCAACTCCTTGAACTCGGCGTTGAGTTTCTCTATTTGTACAAGTAGTTCTTCTCGTTTCATGTCTCAGATCACTCTCAGGTGGGAAGTCTTGGTTTTCTTTGGAGCAGGTTTCAATACGGCTCTCCTAGCTGCGCGGTCTGGAACGATTCGGTAAAATTCATCGCCCTGTTCGCGGGTGTGGGTGCTCAGATAGTGGCGCTTCACAATGCTCTCCGAATTGCCCGCTTGGAGCGCGGCATCGCCGATGGAGCGATGTGCTGCGACGTGGTAGGAAATAAAGCTGTGCCGCGCCTCGTCATGGGAGAGGTTGAAATGCTTCCGGGTGAGCTTGGCAAACCGGTCGAAGTTCGGCGGGACGATTGGGGCAGGGGAGACGGCCAGCCAAGCGGCGAGGTTGTCGGAAATGCTAACGCTGCGCTCGTGTCTCGTTTTCGATATGTTAGCCGGAATGTTGATGGTTCGGGTTTTCAGGTTCACCAGTTCCGCTTCACGGGCTGACATCCGCTTCAATTCATCCGGGCGGATTCCGGCGAAGTAGAGGTAGGCGAAATAGCGCGTCATCACTCCACCACGCCACCGCATGAGGGTGGAGAAGATCCGGATTACGTCTTGGGTTGAGGTAGTTACGGGCTTCGCTTTCTGTCCCTCGCGCACTTGTCGGGCACTGAACTTGCGGACGCCTTCCACCGGGTTCTCGAACGTGAACGGTCGGTTAGTTCCGGCGTCGGGAGTAGCGCACCATGAGAAAAATCCGTTCAGGTCGTTGCGGTAATTGTTCCATGTTTTCAGAGTGGCCTTGTCCGTTTTGTTCTTCGCACGGAGTCCTCGCAAGTAGGATTCCACGCTGGAGGGGGTGACTTCGTGAATCCAAGGATCGTTAGTTTCCGTGATGAACTGGTTGAGGACACTCTTGATGGCAACCAGTGTCCGGTTGCGAACGCCATCGCGTTCCTTGTCGTCGATGTAGAGATCGAATGCGGCCTTGGCACGTATGGTGAACTCCGGCGGGCGATGGTGCTTGAGAAAGAACTCCACCACTTCGGGGAGCGTGTAGGTCGTTCCCAAGCGGGTGAATGCATCCGCCGCCCGGTCATGCTGTTCCTGAGTGAGTGTGCTTAGGATCATCTGCTGCGCCCGCCCTTTGTTCTCCATTGCCACCCGCTTGATGGCGGCGAAGCTCTCGGCCTCTGAGCGCTCTTTGAATTGCCTCCTCATCCACTTCCCGTTTTCCTGCCAACCTTGAACAAGATGGGTAACCCAGACGCTGCCGTCCTTTTCGCGGGTAATTGGCCGGATGGTAATTTCAGTGGCCGCCGTCTTTTTTGCAGTTATCCTTGTTCGCTTTGCTGTCCTGCTCATACCTGCATCCAAGGGCATCTCACGGGGTATTGCAAGCATCTATTGCACGGTCTGTTGCGCGGTAATCTGTTAGAATGTGCTTTTGTATGAAATGCTATCAGGCTCATAACCTGAAGACCGTAGGTTCAAATCCTACTCCCGCAACCAATGAAAGCCGCTTAGCTCCAACGAGTTGAGCGGCTTTCTCCTTTTTAGCCCCTCTCAAAAATGTGACGAACGCCCTGACTACAGGGGCGGGCCTGGGTAGACTTTTTTATCTAAAGTCCTTGCGTGAAAGGCCTAGCAAATGAGTGGCGAATCCAAGGTGTGATGAGGGCGTGACTCTTGGTTCTAGGGCGCGCTAAGGAGCGGGGCTGCTCTGCGAAAGGGAATCATTGGAGGGGCGCTGGTCGGTCTGGCCGGTTGAAAGCCGCACGCTGCCCTTAATGTTCAAGTTTTCAGCGCCGCCGGTGGGCACGTTGATTACGCGGGTGTCACCGGGGGCGAGGGTGGTGATGTTGGCGTTGGTGGTGACGCCGTTGACGCGGACCGATACGCCCGCGTTGACCAGAGTTTCCGTACCCAAGTTCTGGACGAGCGCCTGCACCTGGCCGCCGGAGGTGGTAATAGAGGTGACGGCCGCGTCGTGGATGCCGGGGGTGTTGCCGTTGAGTATGCCCCACATGTCGGGCACGCCCGCTCCTGTTGCCTTATCTCCGCCGGGCGTGCCGATATCGATTAGGTTCGAGTTCATCGCGCCGAGCGCGTTAGTGGAGCTGAGGTTTTGCGTGCTGCCGTGGCTCATCGTCGCGGCGATCACGCCGGTCACAATGGGCGAGGAAAACGAGGTCCCGGACACGGAGGCCGCCATGTTTCCCGGATAGGCGGCATTCACCTGATATCCGGGTGCGGCCACCACCACCTGCTTGCCGGTTGTCGAGAAAGCCATGGGTTGGTTCTTCGCATCCACCGCGCCGACCGCCACTACCGATGGACTGGCAGCAGGTTGCATCACGCCTTCGGTGCCGCTGTTTCCCGCCGCGGCGACAACGATCACACCGGCCTGCTGCGCATACTCGAGGGCGTTTTCCACCAGGCTGCTGCGACCGTTTCCGCCGAGCGAAATATTGATGAGCTGAGCTCCGGCGTCCACCGCCGCGATGATCCCCTGCGCGATCAGAAAACTGTTAGAAGAGCCGTTGTCATCCGCGATCCGGACGGAAAGGGGAGTGGCTCCCGGCGCGATCCCGGGGGCGAGCCGGTTCGAGCTGAAAATGAGCGACGCGACGGAGGTGCCGTGGCCATTCAGGTCGGCGGCGTTAGCGGGCAGCGGGACGAGGTTGATGCGCTCGATGGCGTTCTTGAACGCGATGTGATCCGCTATGCCGGTGTCGAGGATGGCGATCTTGATTCCTTTTCCCCACAGCGAGTTGTCGCCCGTCACACCCAGCCAATCCAACAGGCCGTTGCCGAGCGGAACAGCGCCCGCCTGAGCCCCGGTGCTGAACTCCGGGATATTGACCGGGTAGATGAAACCCGTTTCCTCCGTGCCATCCAGCATTGCGAGCAGGTCGTCCTCGTTGCCGAAACCGACGAGGAGTGCGTTGAGCTTGTCGAGCCGTCCGAGCAGGTTCATGCCATTGCCGAGCTTCGCGAGAAATGCCTCGAGCGCGGCCTTGTCCTTGAAAACGAGCACGCGCTGGTTCGGGATCGCGCCGTTGTTGATCGCCGTCATGTCGAGGCGTCCGGATTTTCCGCGCTCACCGGTTTTCGTTTTCAGAGCTGGATCATCCTGAAGAGAGGATTTCGGTTTCGTTGCCTGTGACGGCTGCTCCGGTTTCTCGGTGGCCTCGAAAATGGTGAAGCTGGTGGCGAGATACGCGAACAAGCCCACACCGCCCAGCAATGCGAGCATGAACAGGTGTTTCGCCATATCCTTTCGGTTTTCCATCCGCCCAATGAACACCTGATTGCGGGTTTTGTCTCCGACGTTTTCTTCATCTGCGAATAACTAACGCAATTGACTTGCGTTAGTTTGTTATGCGAATAAGTTGCGTTTATGTCCGTCGCGCAAGCCAAGCACCGCAACGCCCGCCCACCTTCCGCGATCATGCGCGACCTCTCCGCCGCGCTGATCCAGCAGATGTTCTACTGGGGGATGGATGCAGCCCATTCCGGCGGAAACGTTTTCCAGAAACGCGGATTCGGCAAAAGCGCATCGACGGGGTTGAAGGGAACGAGCTGTTATTCGTTGCCGTGGCAAGGCGGGGAAATCTTCCTTCACGGGGCGTGCGTGGGTTGGTTTCCGCCCGGAAATGACGGCGGCTTCCTTTTCATCAGGCCGTCGGGTAGGTGCCACATCTGGAAGGGCGATGATCTGCCCGTGCCCGGCAAGTGGCCTCGCGATTTGATCGCCCCGGTGAACCCTGTCGATCACGTTTCCGCCTTCGCGCCCTTTCTCTCATGGCTGCTGGATCACGAGGAAACGATCAGGCGCGAGATGGGCGAAGCCTACCGCGCGGCCTGCCACCGGAAATACCGCTCGCTGCCCAAAAGCAGTCCCTGGCTCGCACCCGCCGATGGCGAGGCATGGCTGCGGATGTTCCTGAGAAATCCCGCCGCCGCGCCCGCCGCGAAGCGATTCTCCCGCTGAAAAACTTTTTCCGATCCCATGCAAACCACCCGCAAACTCCCCGTCACCGTCCTTTCCGGCTTCCTCGGATCGGGAAAAACCACTCTGCTCAACCACATCCTCCGCAACCGCGAGGGGAAAAAGGTGGCGGTCATCGTCAACGACATGTCCGAGGTCAACATCGACGCCGATCTAGTCCGCAACGGCGATGCCGCGCTCTCGCACACCGAGGAAAAGATGGTCGAGATGTCAAACGGCTGCATCTGCTGCACGCTGCGCGAGGATCTGCTCAAGGAGGTCGGCAAGCTCGCCCGCGAGGGGCGCTTCGATCACCTCGTCATCGAGTCCACCGGCGTTTCCGAGCCGATGCCCGTCGCGGAGACCTTCACCTTCCAGGACGAGACGGGTGAATCCCTCTCCGACGTATCCTTCATTGATACGATGGTCACCGTAGTGGATGCCCCGAATTTCCTCCGCGACTACGCCACCACCGAGAAACTCGACGACCGCGGCCAGGCCGTCGGTGAGGGCGACGAGCGCACCATCGTGGATCTCCTCAACGACCAGATCGACTTCGCCGACGTGATCCTCGTCAACAAGACGGATCTCGTTTCCGAAGAGGAACTCAAGACAGTCCACGGCATGATCCGCGCCCTAAACCCGCAGGCGGTGATTCACGACACCGTCGAATCGCGCGTCCCGCTCGAAAAAGTGATCGGCACGGGGCTCTACGATGCGAACCGTGCGGCGCAGCATGAAGGCTGGCTCGACTCGCTCGTCGAGCACACGCCGGAGACCGAGGAATACGGCATCTCGAATTTCATCTACGAGCGCCGCGTCCCGTTCCACCCGCAGCGTTTTTACGACTGCCTCCAGAAAGAGTGGCCCGGCGTGATCCGCTCGAAAGGGATTTTCTGGCTCGCCACCCGCCTGAAATACGCGGGCTTCTGGTCGCAGGCCGGAGCCGTCACCCGCCACCAATGCGCCGGTCATTTCTGGGCCGCCGTGCCGCGCGAGCACTGGCCGGAAGACCACGCCCACATCCTCCGCGCTTGGAAAGGCAACAACGGCGATTGCCGCCAGGAGATCGTCCTCATCGGGCGCAACATGGATCGCGAAGCCCTCACCGCCATGTTCGAGTCCTGCCTGCTCACCCGCGCCGAGATCGCTTCCGATGCGGCGCTCTGGCCTGAGCAATTTCCCGATCCCTTCCCGAAATGGGAGATGGGCGTGAAGGCGTTCTGAGCGAATCATACCAGCCAAGCGCCTCCGATATGGGCGCTCGCTCCCAGCCCAACTTGAACACCGAGGTTAATCTGGTGGTAGCCACCGGTTAAGAATTCACCGATGGCTCCGCTCGCATAACTTGCTGTGTGTCTTCGTGATAATCTTCGCTATTTTTCTTTGGCGTGCTTTTGACCCAATGCGTCGGTTTTCTTGACGAAGCCGCCGAACATGCCGCGAATCATATCCAGCTCCTCTTTCTTGAAGCGGTCTGGCGTTCCATAATCGAAGGGCGGTGCCGGGGCATACTCGGCTAACAACTGCATGGTGCGCGCGTAGAACTCGTCGCGCAGCTTGAGCGTCAAATGCAGGCCGAGATCCAGGCCGGCGGAAACTCCCGCCGCTGTGATGCGGTTGCGGTCGATGACGACACGCTCATCCGTTTCCACCGCTCCGAAATGGTGGAGCATGGGCCGGGTTACCCAATGGGAGGTGGCCTTGTAGCCTTCAAGCAGGCCGGCGGCTCCCAAGATGATCGAGCCTGTGCACACGGAGGTGACGTAGCGCGCGGCTTCACCACGGCTGCGGATCAGATCCATGGTTTCCTTGTCATCGATGGCATCCAACATGCCCTGGCAAGCTCCCGGCACGAAAAGCACATCGCAGCTTTTCGGGCAGTCCTGGAACTTGATGGTGGGCATGATGGATACTCCGGTGTCTGTGAGCACAGGCTCGAGGGTTTTCGCGGCAAGATGCACCTTGGCACCCATCAGGGAGCCGAAGAAATACTGCGGGCCGATCAGATCCAGCGCCGTGAAGCCCGGATAGAGGATCATGATGATCACATCGGGCCGCGTCCAGTTTTCCGGAAATTGGCTCATGTCATGGGTCGGCTCGGAGGCATCGTCCTTGGGGCGGTCTGCCTCCTGCGCACGTGCCGCGCCGCCGAAGAGCGGGACGGTGGCGAGCGCGGCGATGGCCGTTTTGATGAAATCCTTGCGGTGCATGTTGTCGTTCATAGGTCTCGGAGGTGATGGTTAGAAGTTCGCACGGAATTCCACGCCGAAGGTTTGCGGCGCACCGGGAGTTCCGCGGAAAGTCCCGGCCGGAAAGGCGGCGTAACCGCTGGGCAGGTATTCCTCATCGAGAAGATTCGCAGCGAACAGATACACGGCGGACTGTGCCCATTCGTAGCCGATCCGCGCGTTGCATATCGTGTAGGCGTCCTGACCGCCGGTGTTTTTCTGATCGTATTTGTAATCGCCGGTTACGTTGCACTCAACCATTCCCATGACCGCGTTTCCGCCATCGAGCGCATGGCGGTAGGTGATGTTGTTGCGCGCCGTGAAGGACGGGATGTTGGGGATGTCGTTGCCATCGTATGTCCCCGCGCCGCTGCGGAAGCGATCATACTCGGCCTCCTGGATGCCGAGATTGGAAGCGATGCGCAGCCCTTCGAACGGCTCCGCCACGATCTGGAGTTCCACTCCCATGGCGTGGGCCGACTGCGCGTTGAAGACGGCGCTGACGGGCAGCCCCGGCAAGCCCATGTCCACGTAAGCCTGGTAGTCGTCGTATTTGGTGTAGAAAACCGTCGGGTTCACGGTCAGGCGTTTGTCGAGGTATGTGGCCTTGTGGCCGAGTTCGAAATGGTAGGATGTCTGTTCGTCGTATTCCGTCGGAGCACCCGCGTTGAGGTGGGAAGCTGAGGCGATGTCACCCGGCTGGAAGCCCGTGGAGAAACGGAAATAGGTGCGGTGGTCGTCGTCCCATTTCCAGGAAATCCCCGCCATCGGGCTGATCCCCGAGGTGGTTTTCTTGCCGGAGTTTGTCGAATTCCCTCCGAAGAAAAAGAGCGGGTCGATCAGCTCGCTGTTGCGTTTGCTTTCCACCGTTTCCGCGCGCAGGCCGCCTGTGATTTCCACGCGGTCCCAGAACGTGTAGGATGCCTCGCCGAAGATGGCGTAGGTGTCCTGCTTGGCGTTGTTGGGAAACGTGCTGGCACCGTTTACAGTTCCAAATCCGGGAAACTGCAGGTTGCTGTAAGTGAACTCACCGGTGGTCTTGTTCTCACGCGTCCCGAAGAAAGCACCGGCCGACCATTGGAAAGGGGAACTCTCGTCGTCCGATTCCACGCGGAATTCCTGGGTGTAGGACTCCTCGCTCACTTTGTAGGTGCCGTAAACGGTTTCCAGGGTGAAGGGGTTGGCAAAGAAGAAGGTTCCGAAGTCGTAGAGGATGTCGCCGTCATTGGATTGGCGCGAGGTGGCCGAAACGATGCGGTATCCATCCCTCCTCGAAGTGATGCGGAGGGCTTCCACATCGCTGTCGTATTTCTGGAATCCCTCGATACCCTGGAGAACCGTGAACAGGTCGCCCCCGTTGTTCGAGGTGAAGTTGGGTCCGCCGTTGTCCTGGTTGGCAAGTCCCAGCGTGAACAGGATTTCCAGATCGGCGGATGGCGTATAGACCAGCTGCATGCGCCCGGACACTTCCTCGATGTCCCCGTAGGAATCGTTGAGCACCGCATTGTGAACATAGCCTTCGCGGGTTTCGAAAAGACCTCCGAAGCCGATCGCGAGGCGGTCCTTGATGATCGGGCCGCTGACGCTGCCGTCGATCTGATGGCGGTTGTATGATCCGTAGGTGTAGCCGATGTCGCCGTTCAACTCATTGCCCGGCAACAACGAAGCGAGGCGCAAGACCCCGGCTGATCCGGGTGCCCCGAACCGTGTGCCGTGCGGCCCTTTGTAAAATGACGCGGTGTCCAGATTGAAGATGGGCAAACTGCGGCCATAGACGCTCAGCGCCGGGATGTCGTCCATGTAATACGCCACGGAGGGAGTGCCGCCGAAGGCATCGATGTTGATGTCCTCCGCCGTTCCGCGCACGGTGAACGTGGGGACGCTGGCGATTTCCGTGATGTCGTTCACATCGACGTTGCTGATGGCCGTGAAGATATCGGGAATCCGGCGGATATCGCGATCTTCGAGCGCTTGGCTGGTCAATGCATCGACCGAGGTGGAGGCCTCCTGAATGGCAGCCTGGGTATCCTCCTCCGAAGTGACAACCAGAGGCGCGAGCGTCTTGCGCTCAGTAGGTTCCTCATCCGTCTGGCCATATGCGAGGGCTGGAGCCAGAGCGAGCAGGGATGCGGCTGCTCCCATCCTGTGTATAGGCAAATGTTTGGTCTGTTGATGATGTTTCATATGTCGTTGAATTGTTGTTGTTTGATTTTTTGAAATTAGAAAAACGCGTCCGATCAGCGCATTCATTTGCGACGTGAAATCGGAGGCGGAGTGCTTTTTCCAGCACCCCATGGAATCAGCCGAAATGAGTCGGCACGGTTCTGGAATCGCATCGTTTGCGCATGATCTCAATGGATCGGCGAGACGTCGCGGACAGTCGAAACGTACGGCTTTTCCGCAAGCACCATGGCCGATCCATCACCCCAGGGTGATGAATGAAGCATATGGATTCCAGATCAGGAAATCGCGGTTCGCGGCGGGGGCGTGTCCGTGGATGGCGACCACTGCGCCACGACTCGGGTAACCGGCCAAACGACCGGCTGGCAGGGAAGGGGGAAATCTCGCCGTTGGATGTGGATCACGCTCATCGGCAGCAGCTCCTTGAGCTTGAAGCCATCGGCGCGGACGGGAGCGAGAGGATCCTGCTTTTCAGATTCTCGGCCTTTGGTGATCGACTCGCACATCTCGCAGGGATGTTCGCCGTCGAAGGTTTTCACGATTCCGTCCCGAAGACCGTCGGCCTGCGAGTATTCGACCAACATTTTTGCCCATGCGATGCCTTGCAAAACGCCCCAGTGCCCGCCACCCAGATGGAGGAGGGCTCCGAAGACGAAGATGAAGCGAAGAAACCGCACGCGCGATAGGTGGTGGCAAATGTTGTTTCCGTCAACCGGGAATCGGTATGTAGGATGGAGAATTTTCGGGATAAGGTATCCGATTCAAAGATAGGAATGAATCCGCCGGCATGGATCATGCCGACGGATTGGGGGGACTCTGTTTCGCTGTTCTCAACGACGGCGACGAAGCAGTGCGAGGGCTCCTAGTGCGCCGAGCAGCGCGGTCGATGGTTCCGGGACGGCGAAGGTGTATGTGGCCGCTCCGACCTGCGCGCCGTCCAAGACATGCGTGCCGGAAATCTGGAATTCGAGTCCGTGGGTGCCAATCTCGGTGAAGCCCCAGTTGTAGTGCGTGTGGGTGCCCGCAGCGATGTCAAAGCTCATCGCTCCGCCATCCGTATGGATGAAGTCGATCACTCCACCGAATCCGTCGTCTTGCCACAGGCGAAATTCACCCGGGCCGACATGGTTGAGCAGCGTGATGGTCACGATGCCGCCCGTCCAGTCCGCAGCGGTCAACTCCTCAAGCCCTATGCCAAGAAACGGCACGTTGTTGGTTGCCGCCGCCGTTTCGGTTTCTGGCAGCCAGAAATAGCTGGTGGCTCCCAGGGTTGTGGTCGAGGTCAAACCTACCACCACGATCAACTCGTCAGGCTCGAACTCCGATGCGGTCTCCTGGCGGACTCCATCAATGATCGCGCCATCAGGGCCGCCTTCGTTGTGGAAATGCGGTTCGAAGCCCTGGGTGAGCAGGGGATCGGATATAACGTCAGCGTCGGAGATGTAGCCGAAGGCAGGCCCGTCGATGTGACCGCCTGTCAGCAAGGAGGCGGCGATAACGGGCTGAGACATGGCCAGCGCGAGTGGCAAGGTAAATGCGGTGATGTGTTTCATGGCACCGCAAGAATCAACAAACGCGATCTATTTGCAATAACAATATTTTAGTTCTTGCTGTTTTTTCGTGATGTGGCACCTGTGCGGCGTGAGCGGACACGACAGTAAAGCCCGGTTTTCCACGCGCGGCGGTTTCACTTTGGTGGAGTTGCTTGCTGTCATCGCGATCCTGGCAATCCTCGCCACTCTGACCGCCACGGTTTCCGGCTCGTTTGTGCTGAGGGCCAAGGAGTCGAGATGCATGTCAAACATGCGTCATGTGGGTATCGCGTTGCAGTCCTATGCCGCAGACAACGGTGGGAAATATCCGGAGACTTCCCATACCGTTTCGCTGGATCATGCCTGGATCGCCGCTCTGGAGGGATATCTGGGGGAATACGATGAAACCCGGATTTGCCCCGCCGATCCGCGCGCCAAGGAGCGGCTTGCCGCCGGGGGAACGAGCTACATCCTCAACAGTTTCCTTTTCGTTCCTGAAACCGATGCGTTCGGGGAGCCGATCGGCCCGGCGTTGAACCGCCCCGCGTCCATTCCCGACCCGACTCGGACTCTACTGGCATTCGTTTGCTCCGATAAGTTCGGCCCGGGCTCCGGCAATGACCACACGCACTCGAACCTATGGTCGAGTTGGAGCGCGGTCACAGCGGACGTCGCTGTCAGCCGTTTCGGGAGCGCCGGCGCAGGTCGCTCCAATTATCTCTATGCAGATGGCCGGGTGGAATCCATAGCGGCCGACGTGCTGAAACGAAAAACCTCTTCGGGCACCAACATCGCCCTGCCTCCCGGACTCTGATGAAAACCATTTTATCCCTCGTAATCCTCACTTCCGTTCTCACCCAAGCGGGTCTCCAGCCGCTGGGAGAGCACGTGGATATCCGTTGCCAATTCGCCGCAGGTGAATGGGAGTGCGTGTTGAAAACGGATTCCGCAGCTTATGAATCCTCGGCCGCCTTCCTGCCTCTGGCCGACAAGCCCTACGTGAACGGCAATCCCGCGATAGCCGGAGCCCGCCACACGCAGCCTGCGAACACCGCTTTCTCTTTCACCGGCGCTCCTGCCGGGCAGCCGCTTTGGATTGCGGTACAGGGCACACCCGGTATCGGCGAGACTTGGCCGGGTTTCAGGAACGACCAAGCCGAAGGCACCTTCGGGAGTTACATCCCGAGCGATCCCCGGGTGCCACAGGGCACGGCCCGCCCGTGGATCCGGATCCAGCTAGTGGATTACCAGCCCCCGCACGGAACCACCTCTCATTTCTCGCTCTGGAACACCGTGTCGGGTCAGCCGACAGTCTGGATGAGCACATTCAATACGGCGGTGGAAAATTCCTATTATTTCGCGGCCGGTTCGCATACCCACGCATCGTTCGGTTTCACCGCCCAAGGCATCCACCGCGTAACCCTCCGTGCCTCGGCGTTTCTCGGCCCGGGCGCGACGAATCCCACCGGTTTGAGCGAGCCTTTCACGCTGATTTTCGCCGTCGGCACCACCGCCCGCTGGCAGGGTGAGTCGTTCGAAGCCGTCCAGTTGGCCGATCCGGAAATCAGTTCGCTCGCCGCCGATCCGGATGGGGATGACATCCCGAACGTCCTCGAATACGCCTTCGGCACGAAACCGCTCCATGGCGGCCCCGTTCCCGCCGCCGACGGCCTGGGCATGCCGGTTTTCTCGCTCGTGAATGAAGGGGGCACACTCTATCAGACGCTCACCTATCCCCGCCGCCGCGCCGGCTCGCGCCTTCTGCCGGAGATCTATCAGCCTTGGTTTTCCGATGCTCTCGATGGTACGTGGAGTTCCGCCTCAGTGACAACCGCAGCGAGTGATTTTCCGCCCGAGCAGGCGGCGCTGAATGCTGCTTGGGAAAAAGTGACGTCCCGCCGTCCGGTTCCGGAGGGAGCTACAAAAGGGTTCGCCCGCGTCGGTGTAACGGCAGGCGATGGCTTGCCGCAGTGAGGTGGGATTTCCCCGCTGGAAATATCCCGGAGAAGCCCCATCTTCCCCACCACATGCCGTTCCGTCTTTCCAGCGAATACAATCCCCAGGGCGACCAGCATCAGGCGATCGAGAAGCTGGTGAAATCGCTGGAGGCTGGGAACAAGCACCAGACTTTGCTCGGTGTCACCGGTTCGGGAAAGACCTTCACCATGGCGAACCTGATCGCGCGCCACGGCAAGCCCGCGCTGGTGATGAGCCATAACAAGACCCTCGCCGCGCAGCTTTACTCCGAGTTCAAAAACTTTTTCCCGCACAACGCGGTCGAGTATTTCGTTTCCTACTTCGATTACTACCAGCCCGAGGCCTATATCCCGCGCTCCGACACCTACATCGAGAAGGATTCGTCGATCAACGAGGAGATCGAGCGGCTGCGGCTATCGACGATGGGCTCGCTGCTCACCCGCGAGGACACCATTGTCATTGCCTCCGTATCCTGCATCTACGGCTTGGGCTCGCCGGAGGATTACAAGGACATGATGTTCCCCGTCTGGGTCGGGCAGAGGATCACCCGCGAGGAGTTTCTAACAGCCCTCGTTGGAATGCTTTTCGAGCGGAACGACATCGCCTTCGGACGCGGGAAATACCGGGTGCGCGGCGATGTGGTGGAGGTGCATCCCGCCTACCTCGATGAAACCGCGATCCGCATCGAATTCTTCGGCGATGAGGTGGAGCGCATCTCCTCCATCCACACGGTCAGCGGGAAAGTGATCGAGATTCTGGAAACGCACACGCTCTACCCCGCCAAGCAGTTCGTCACAGCCGGGGACAAGATGAAGACCGCGATCACAAAGATCCGAGAGGAACTCGACACGCGCATCCCTGAGCTGGAAAAGGGCGGCAAGCTCATCGAGGCGCAGCGCCTGCGGATGCGGACGGAATATGACTTGGAGATGATGTCGGAAATGGGTTTCTGCCAGGGAATCGAGAACTACTCCAGACATCTAACAGGCCGCCCGCCCGGCTCGCGCCCGCACACGCTGCTCGATTTCTTTCCCCGCGATTTCCTACTCCTCGTCGATGAATCCCACGCCACGATCCCGCAGATCGGCGGCATGTTCGAGGGCGACAAATCGCGGAAGACGACCTTGGTCGAGCACGGCTTCCGCCTGCCCTCGGCGATGGACAACCGCCCGCTGCGCTTCGACGAGTTCATGGAAATGACGAACCAGCGCGTCTACGTCTCCGCCACGCCGGGGCCGTTCGACATCGTCAACTCCCGTCCGGAAAACAAGAAGTTCATCGCCACGAAAGGCAGGCTCGGCGAGGACGGGCTGACTCCCTTCGATTTCAAGAAAATCAAGGTCAAGCCCTCGGGCAATGAGGAGTCCATCGCCGATTTCCATCCGGAGAAACGGGGCACGCCGCTCGTAGTGGAACAAATCATACGCCCCACAGGCCTGCTCGATCCCGTACTCACCATCCGCCCGCTCAAAGGCCAGATCGACGAGACCATCGAGCTCTGCCGCCAGCGGGTGGAGAAAGGCGAGCGAGTCCTTGTCACCACGCTCACGAAAAAAACCGCCGAAGACCTCGCCGAATACCTTTCCTCCACCGGCCTGAAGTGCCGCTACCTTCACTCCGACATCGACGCCATTGAGCGCGTGGAAATCCTTCGCCAGCTCCGCGCCGCGACCTTTGACATTTTGATCGGCATCAACCTCCTCCGCGAAGGCCTCGACCTCCCGGAGGTTTCCCTCGTCTGCATCCTCGACGCCGACAAGGAAGGTTTCCTCCGCAACGAAACCTCCCTCATCCAGACCGCAGGCCGCGCCGCCCGCCACCTCAACGGCGAGTGCGTGCTTTTCGCGGATGTCGTCACCGATTCCATCCAGACCCTGATCAACGTCACCGAATACCGCCGCGCCCGCCAGATCGCGCACAACGAAGAGCATGGCATCACCCCGCAATCCGTCATCCGCTCCGTCCAGCAGAGTCTGCATTCCTACGAAAAAGGCAGGCAGCACGCCGATCAACTCAACGCCTCCCTCGTCGCCGAAGACGAGACCGCCTACGACAAGCTCCGAGTGATCGCCGAACTCGAGCAGGAAATGCGCGATGCGTCCTCCAAGCTCGAGTTCGAACGAGCCGCCCACCTCCGCGACCAGATCGCCACGCTGAAAAACGCGACCCCGGTCATGCCGCCGCAGCAGAAGGTGAAATATCCTGGGAAAAAGACGCGGAAAAGGTAAGGGAAGGCACCACTGGAGTTTGGAAATAACTCTGTTGAGCGAAGTCGATCGTTGATATTTGAGCGCCTGGTTCGCGGTGCTTCAATCTGTAGATGATGTATTTATGCAATTCAGATCCGTCCTCTTCACGGAAAATATTCTTAACGATTTCCGTGCTATCCAGCGTGCTTGCCATTGCTTCGTTTTCCTTGAACCACTGGGCGAATTTTTCATTGGCTTCTTCAGGCGGGGCTTTATCGACGATCATTGTCCCGTGCCGATCTGCCAGCCATTTCAGTGATGTCATCTCACAGGGGAAATGACTTCCTAGCTGTGCGTTTTCCATCTCCGTACCGTTCTCAAACCGATACGCTGCTGCGATTTCATCCAAAGGAATGATTTCTCCACGAGCCATCCGTTGAATCATTGGTAGAAACCAAGATCCCCCGCATTTCTCAAGGTGATTCAAAAAATAGGGAGATTCCAAAATTCTAGCCGGACTAACCTGCCCACCCGGGTCATATGGGATTCGGCCCGTGTAAATCCCGATTATCCTATGTTCGGTGAATTTGGCGAATAGGTTACAAAATTTTGGCTGTAGGAACGGGGGTGATCCTGAGGCGCTCTCGCTATCAGATACCAAGTTTCTGTCTCGTTGGGTCTTGTATCGTCAATCATCAGCAGATGGAGGTTGTAGAGGTTTGAATCCGCGTTGTTGAGATCGTGCAGCAATTTCTCAACACTCCGCCAGCTTCGAGAGTTTCGACTCCACCCACTTGTTCAAGCTCGCACCTTCCTCGCTACTCAACGCGGCCAGCTTGCGGTGGAGCTGCGGGTCGATGCGGAGGAGGAATTTTCCGGAGTAAGGTTTGTCCGGTTTTTCCCCGCGCTCGGCGCAGAATTCGAGGTAGTCGTCCACCGAATCCCGGAAGGCGATTTTTAGTTCATCGACGCTGCGGCCTTGGAAGGTTACGACGTCGCGCAGGTCGGTGACCTCCCCGTGGAAGATTTCCGCCTCTTCATCGAAACTTACGGTTCCGTGGTATCCTTTGTAGTTCATCATGGTTGGTGTCCGGCGTTGGTTAGGAATTTCCTCATCGATTTCACGGCTCCCTTGTCGGTCTCGGGATTCGGGTGGGGTCTGTGGAAGACAGCCCGCACTCCGCCGAGGGCGAGCCTGACCCGAGATCCGTTGCCCTCGCTGATTTCGCAGCCGAGAGCACGCAGAAGCGATTCAATGTCTTTCCAGGGAACCTTCACAGCTACCGGATCCCTGAAAATGAGTTCAAGGGTCTTTTTCTGACAGTTGTCCACCGGGATATAATATCACTTAATGATACCGAGTCAAGCGGTCTCCTTGGAATTTTCTTTCCAGCAGTTTTCCGGCAAAGGATTCGTCGCTCGCTTAATCGAAAAACTGTTCAAAAGAACATTTTGCGGGTTGACCGGCTGGGTTTTCAAGTGCATCGCTTATCGCCGTGCCGAAGCCTCTCACCGCCCTGTTTGTCGATTGCGATTCGTATTTCGCATCGGTGGAGCAGCACCTGGATCCCGCGCTGCGGGGCAGGCCGGTGGGGGTGGCTCCGGTGATGGTGGAGAGTTCCTGCTGCATCGCCGCGAGCTACGAGGCGAAGGCTTTCGGGGTGAAAACCGGCACGCGGATCAGCGACGCGCGGGTGATGTGCCCGGGGATCGCCATCGTGGAATCAAAGCCGCCGGAATACATCCGCTACCATCACCGCGTCATCGAGGCGGTGGAGGATTGCATCCATGTGGAGGCGGTGCTCAGCATCGACGAGATGTGGGCGTGGCTGCCCTACAATCTCCGCGAACCGGCGACCGTCGAGGCCATCGGCCGCCGGATCAAGGAAACCGTGGCGCGTGATGTTTCGCCGTTCATCAAGGTCAGCGTGGGAGCCGGGCCGAACCGGTTTCTCGCCAAGACCGCGAGCAAGATGAAGAAGCCGGACGGGCTGTTCATCATCGAGGACCAAGACCTTCCGCAGGTGCTCCATCCGCTCAAGCTCCGTGATCTCAACGGCATCGCCCGCAGCATGGAGACGCGCCTCCACGCCGCCGGAGTCCACACCGTCGCGGAGCTTTGCGCGGCGTCGAAGCCGGTGCTGCGTCGCGTGTGGGGCGGGGTGTTGGGGGATCGGCTCTGGCACTTGCTGCGGGGGGAGGAAATCCCGGATCTGGTTTCCGCGCGGAAAACCATCGGCCACAGCCACGTCCTGCCGCCGGACAGCCGCCACCCCGACAAAGCCTGGCCCATCCTCTGCAAGTTGCTGCACAAAGCCTGTGAGCGTCTCCGCTCCCACGAGCTCCTCGCCGGTTCGCTCACCATGCAGCTCGCCTTCCTGCGCTCCGACCCGTGGGCTGCCGAGGCGCGCGCCGGGGAGACCGATTCCACCCTCTCCCTCATGCGCATGTTGGATCGCCTCTGGCGTGAGCGCCCGGAGCCGGGCAGGCCGTTGCTTCAGGTCGGTGTGGTGTTCTCTCGGCTCTGCGAGAAAACGAACCATACTCCCTCCCTTTTCGAAACGGTGGCGGAAACCATGGCCTCGTTCGACAGCGAGAAACACAAGCGCCTGGATGAAACGATCGACAAGCTCCGCGCCCGCTACGGCCGCAAGGTGGTCTATTTTGGAGGCATTCAGGAAAGCCGGGAGTCCGCGCCGATGAGGATCAGCTTCAACCACGTGCCGGATGTGGGGGTGGAGAGGGATTGAGGTGGATTCGTTTTCGTGTTTGCGCCGCAAGGGATTACGGCAGGCTACCAGGACGATGAAGCTGTTATCCGTCGCCGACCTTCATTACACCCTGAAGCAGTTCGACTGGCTGATTGCCAACGCCCGCGGTTTCGACGCCTTGTTGATCGGCGGCGATCTCCTGAACCTCGCCTCCGCCGCGTAAACGCCAAAGTCCCCTCCGCCGCGTAAACGCCAAAGTCCCGCGCGCGCGTGGTCCGTATGATTTTTCCGCTGCGAAAACCGCCGTGTTGACACAATCTGCGGAACAGACATAACAGGGTATGAACGCTGCCGACCTATTCAAGCACGAAACCGAAACGACCGATCTTGCCGCTGGCGAAATCCTTTTCAGCGAAGGTGAAAAGGGCGACTGCATGTTCGTCCTCCTGGAGGGTGCGGTGGAGGTTAGGGTCGGCGGCAAAACGGTGGAACAATCCGCGCGCGGGGCGTTGCTCGGCGAAATGGCGCTCATCGACGGCACACCGCGCGTCGCCACGGTCGTCGCCACCGAACCGTCGCGACTGGCCCGTGTAGATGAAAGGCGCTTCCATTTCATCATCCAACAGAATCCCTTCTTCGCACGGCACGTAATGAAAGTGCTCGTCGACCGGCTCCGGCACATGAACGAGGCGTATGGAGCTGTTGTAGGCCTTTGATCCATGCGGGCGGAAGGGAAGTTGGAAATCCTCTTTCTCCGGGGCCACCCCGTTCCGGAAGATCAAACCGCGAATTGACGCCAATGGTCGCTAATGAAGGAAAAATCGGAGCCGCCCCTTCCGCAAAACCCGTTTGGAAATCCGGCGCGTTCCTCCCAGCATCCCGGCGATGACGACGCGACGGATCATTTGCGCGGAGCGGGTGCAGGGGTGGGTTCCTAAGGCGCCGCTACCAGCTTTTTGCCGGAGCCGGGCATGACGAGTGTCGGCTCGCCGCTGAGAAGACCGTGCTTCACGAGGAACCTGTCCGCCTTGATGAGGGTGATGGAGCGCCACGGATCCTTGTTGAAAAAGCTGTGCGCCTGGCCTTCCGCGATGTGGAGTCCGATGCTTTTCGCACCGAGTTTCCTCCACTTCGAGTGGGCGGTGTCCCAGCCTTTTTTCCAGGTGTCCTTGTCGCCGAAGAAAACGATGGTGGGCGGCAGCTCGGCCTTCATGTGGGTGAGGATGTCGATTTCGGGATCCTTGCTGTCGTGGGGCGCGAAGGCGGGGTTGAACCAGAGGTAGGCGACGACGGATGTATCGATGTCCTTGGGGTCGCCGGGGTCGTTGAGGCCGGGGTTCATGGTGGCGAGGGCGCTGATGTGGCCGCCCGCGCTGCCGCCGCCGGTGATGACACGTGAGGGGTCGATGCCGAGTTCGCCGGATTTGCCCTTGAACCAGCGGATCGCGCTCTTCGCGTCGGTGACGCAGACGCGTTTGATGGATTCTCCCGCGGGCAGCTTGGCTTTCTTTCCCAGCATCTGATACTCGGCGGTGGCGCAAACCAGGCCGCGGCTGGCGAAGTAAGCGCAGGCGAAACGGAATTGCGAAAGATCCCCGCCTTGCCAGCCTCCGCCGTGGAACAGGATCACGCCCGGTGCCTTGGATTTCGCGGGATCATGACCTTCCGGGAAAAAGATCTCCATCCGCCGTTCCTTGCCGGCTGATATTTTGTAGGTGTAGGATTTGCCGGCCGGGCCTTCGAATTTGCCCTGTGCGGAAGCCTGGACTGCAAATGCGGCGGCGAAGAGCGCGAGGAAATATCCTTTCATGGCGTTGTATCCACGATACGGGGCGACGGGTCGGGGAATGTCACGGTAATTTTTCGCCGGCACCCGACAGGGTTCCTCCATTAGGGAGGAATCATTGGGAAATCCCGGATGAAAACCTATGTTCACCGCCAAGACGCCAAGTGCGCCAAGCCAATCGGATGGAAAACCGTAATAATGAGGCGTGGAAACCGGCTTCTGAACCCTCATATTGGTCTTCCTTGGCGAACTTGGCGTCTTGGCAGTTCATTTTCTGCCCACTCGTATCAATTTTCTCGTGCAGTGTCCCTAGTGAAGGAACCCTGCGGCACCCGATCCAAGCCCCAAACCCCGCCGATCAAAATTCTACGCGCCGGGACAATCCCACGCGCCCGGGCCCGGACCAGCCCGCGGACCCGGAGCCGTCACACCGCGGTGAAGGCGATGGAAGCGCAGCAGGCTTCCGCAGTCCGGGGCTTTGCGGCGGCCAGGGGAGAGAAGTAGGCCGGAGGCGCGGCTCTCCTTGATGGGCGTCAGAGGTTGTCCTTGCTGTCGGCTTTTTTGCGGGCTGCTTTCTTGGCGGGCTTCGCGGCGGCCTTGGCCTTTTCCTTTTCCTCGTCCATCTCGTCGTCGTCGATGGTGTGGGAGAGGATGAACTGGAGATCGTCCACGCCGAGGTTGGAGGCGAAGCCTTCGTCGCCGAGCACGTTGGTGACGAGCTGGGTCTTCTGGTGTTGAAGGATACGTATCTTCTCCTCGACGGTCTCGCGGGTGAGGAGCCGGTAGGCGATGACCTTGTTCTTCTGGCCGATGCGGTGGGTGCGGTCGATGGCCTGGTTCTCGACGGCGGGGTTCCACCACGGATCGTAGAGGATGACGTAGGAGGCGGAGGTGAGGTTGAGTCCCGCGCCGCCGGCTTTGAGCGATAGCATGAAGACGGACGGATCCTTGGTGGTCTGGAAACGCTCGATCTCGCCCTTGCGGTCCTTGGTCTGGCCGGTGAGGTAATGGAAGGGGCGGGCTTCCAGTTCAAGGCGCGCCTTGATGAGGTCGAGCATGGAGACGAACTGGGAGAAGACGAGCACCTTGTGGCCTTCCTCGTGGAGCTGGTCGAGGAGGTAGAAGAGGGATTCCATCTTGGCGGATTCCTCCTTGAGGTATTTCGGATCAATGAGGCCGGGGTGGCAGCAGATCTGGCGGAGGCGCATGAGGCCCTGGAGGATGGCGAAGGAGTTTTTCTTCACCGCCTCATCGGAATCGAGGCCGAGCAGGGCTTTCTGGATGCGCTTGAGCTCGTTCTTGTAGAGTTCGAGCTGGACGCCTTCCATTTTCGAATAGACCTCTTCTTCGGTCCGCGGAGGGAGATCCTGGGCGACCTGGAGTTTCGTGCGGCGCAGCAGGAAGGGGCGGAGGCGGGAGGCGAGGCGTTGTTGGGAAAGGGGGTCTTTCCGTTTGTCGAAGCGCTTCTTGAAGTAGGCGCGGGATCCGAGCACGCCGGGCATGGCGAAGGCCATGAGCGACCACATGTCGAGCAGGCGGTTCTCGATGGGTGTGCCGGTGAGGACGAGGCGGTTCTGGGAGTCGAGCTCGCGGGCGCACTTGGCGGCCTTGGAGTCCGGGTTCTTGATCTGCTGTCCCTCATCGAGGATGGTGGTGAGCCATTTGATGCCGCCCAGTTCCTCGCCGCATACGCGGAGCTGGGCGTAGTTGAGGACAAGCATGTCGATGTTGTTCTGGATGTGCTTCACGTTGATGTCGTCCCGGTTTTTCAGGATCTTGACGCGGAGCTGCGGGCAGAATTTCTCGGCCTCGGAATACCAGACATCGAGCACGGATTTCGGGCAGACGATGAGGGCGGGCTTGTGGGGGGCGCCGCTGTCCTTGTGCTTTTCGAAAAGCCAGAGGAGGTAGGTGAGGGACTGGATGGTTTTTCCGAGACCCATGTCGTCGGCAAGGATACCGCCGAAGTTGTTTTCCGAGAGGTAGGCGAGGAAATGGAAGCCGTCGATCTGGTAGGGGCGGAGCGTGGCGTTGAGGCCGGCGGGGAGATCGGGCGTGACCTCTAGCTTGATGTCGTTGGCACGGTTTTTGATGCGCTCCCATGCCTTGGGGTCGAAGACCTCGGCGGCCTTCGGATCGGCGAGCTGGAGGGCGTGCATGCGGTGGGTTTCGCCGGAAAGGTCGAAGGGATCGAGCCCGAGTCGGGTGACGGCCTCGCGCTGGTCGGCATCGAGCTTGATTTCCAAACGCATCCAGGTGCCGTCGTCCATTCGGACGTAACCGCCACGGGCTGCGACGAGCTGGCGGATCTGGGCTTTGGAAAGGTTTGCACCCTGGACGTCGATGACGATGCGAAGGTCGAACCAGTCGATGTCCTGGCCGACGACCTCGAAGCGGACGGCGGCGGTGACCGGATCGTTGAGGATGGATTTGAGGCGGAGGTCGATATCGAGTTCGATCTCAGGGGGCATGGCGCGCACCCATTCCGCGAATTTCTCGGGGAACTGCTTGGTGATGCGGGACTTGAAGGAGATGAGTTTCTCGTCATAGGCGAGAGCCATTTCATCGAGGATGGGAGGGACGGGATGGAGGGGCTCGCGGGCGAAGCGGAGGAGCTGCTTGCCTTTGACGGCCTGCTGCTCGACGAGTTCCCAGCCGTCCTTGGTGAGGCGCTCGGTGCGGCGGCCTTTGGTCTCGATGGCGGTGACATCGACCACCAAATGCTCCGTTTCCGCGGCGGTGAGGCCGGCGATGAGTTTCATTTCAAGCTTGGGCTTGAGTTCGAGATCGACAACGCGCTTCACGAGGGACTCTGGCAGGGAAGCGCCGATCTTGCGGAGGAACTCCACGCCTTCCAGGGAGTCGATGACTTTCCGCGGGATGAGGTAGCGGGGCATGACCTCGGTCTCCTCAAGCCAGCGTGGGGGGCCGGGGAAAACGGTTTCATCCGACTGATAGAGTTCCTTCCGGCCGGGCAGGAGGCGGACGGAGTGGGAAACGTTTTCGCCGCTTGCCGTGACGAGCTGGAGGGCGAAGGAGTTGGGATCGTAGGCCTCGTCTTCGCAGACCCATGAAAGGGCTTCCTCGGAGACGCGGAACGGCCTTTCGTCGAGGTTGACAAGGTAGCCGGTGAGGGCGGGTTGCTGGAACACGCGGTTCATGAAACGGCAGGATTCCTCCTGGTCGAAATCAAGGGTGGTGTCGCCGTGCTTGCGGTAGAAGGCGAGGTAATGCTCCCAGAGCGTCTGTGAGGAGGCGTCCATGAGGAGCGCGCCTTCCTGGTGAAGGGAGATGTATTTCTCGATATCGGATTTCTCGCGGAGCTGGATGTATTGGGCGTTGGGGCGGCTCTCGCGGACTTCCATGCGCGCCTCGTTGATAGTGGCGACGAGGCGGAAGGAGACGGTCAGCGGTGCGTCCTGCGGCGGGCGCTCGTTGACCTGCTCGATGCGGTCATACCAGGAAGCGACCTCACGCTCCTGCTCCCACTCGGCCATTTTTTTCTGCACCGAGGCGAGATCCGTGATGACGGACATGAACTCGGGATAGGGGAGTTTCCGTTTGTAAAAGGCGTAGGCGAGAAAGTTCCAGAACTCAAGGATGTCGCCGGGAGGCACGGGCCAGAGTTCGAGGGGCTCGTAGGTGGTGATATCCCAGCGCGGGTTGATGCGGACCATGTCGTGGTCGTGGAGCTCGCCCTCGATCACGTAGCGGCGGTAGCGCTTCTCGATTTTCGTGACGTAGTCGGCTTCCTTGTCGTCGAGCTCGCGGCCGAGCTTTTCCTCGATGATGTCGAGGACGGGTGTGTCGTCGAATTCGTTGGGCGATTCCGGGAGATCCTCCCCGCGGTGCATGCGCTCCATCATCGTGGCGTATTGGCAGGCGCCGGAAACGAGCTCGTCCTCGGCGGTGCAGGAGCCGAACCAGCGGTTGCCCTGGAGGCGGAGGGAGGTGCGGTGGGTGCCGGTCTCGTCTTCGACGCGGCCCTGGATGAAAAGGTGGTTTCCGAAAATCTGGGTGACGGCTCCGTCCTTCTGGAGCATGTCACCGCGCTTGCGGGCTTCCTCCGGGAAGGAGTTGAGGAAATTGAGGGTGGCTCGATCAGGATTCATTGGCTCGTGGAGATGGGTGTAAATGCGGCTAAAATGCCGGGCGAGCAGTTTAATGTGGAAAAATGGATTCGCGCAATAGGAAGTTTCGGGTCTGGTGATGCGGCAACGCGCCCGAAGAAAGCGCTTGATGGCCGGTTTGCAGGGAGATTGGATGAAGGGAGATTCCCGAATCTTTCCGCTTATGAGCCTCCGAAAGCAGTTGAACGATATTTTGCCCGCACTGTTGCCAAACAATCCCGCAGAGGCGATCAAGGGCACGGAGTTGATCCGCCTGGCACGTCGCAACCTCGCTGGAAACTACTCGGACGCCTCTCTCAGGTATCATTTCTCGATCATGTCCTGCGATCCTGCCTCCGCGATCGCTAAGGTGGAGAAGGGCCAGGGCTACTACCGCCGCAGCGAGCCGCTGCCCGCGCTTTCCAGTGCTCAGGAGCTGTTGGCGTGGACGCAGGGGCGGCTGGAGGACCTCAGCGGAGACGAGACCACCGTGGACAACGCGATGTTGCGCATCCGCAAATTCCGCGCGGTGGTGACCCGCTACTATGAGATCAACGGGCGTTTCCCCTTCGCCTTCCGTGATCCCTTCGCCGCCACCTCGCCGATCGGCAATCTCTGGAAATATCCGGAGCTGGTGCTGGTCGATTGGGAAACGGGCGGATCGCCGGACGAGGAGATGTCGCTCGATGATTCGATGCTGGCCCTCAAGCAACGGCTGGGGCTCGCGCCCTTCCGCCTGCACTCGGCGCGGCTCCGGCTCTTGCCCTCGTTGACGACCTACCGCGAGGATTTTTTCCAGGCACTCTCCGTGTCCATGTGGGCCCAGGGCGGCGAGCTGATCTATGCGGGGCCGGTGGAGGATGAGGCGTTGGCGGACGGTTTGCGGAAACTCAGCTCGACCTACGGGGTGGGCGTGGTGTCGTTCGGGCTGACGGCGGAGGTGCTCGATGATCTGCCGCGTCCGGCCCAGATCCTCAATGCCCACCCCAAGGAGACGGAGGCGATCATGTCGAAGCTCGAGATCCACCGCATCGCGCCGGTGCAGTCCCGCCCGCACCTCGATTGGGCGGCGCTGGGCTCGATGCGCACGGAATCCGAGGAGGCCGACAAGCTGATGCGCTGGCTGACGAACTGCATCGAAGCGCGCAGGGCGGAGCCTTTCAAGGACGAGTGACCCGCATCCGGGGTAAAGGGACCGTAAATTCACCGCCGCATGGCGAGAAAACTGCTGGAGTTGCCGCGTATCCCTGTCAGATTTGCGCAACCTTCCAGCGGCATGAACAATGCCGCATCACCCCATGTCCGAAAATTCACCCGCTGCCCGGAACGCGATTCCCGAAAGCCTGCGCAAGCAGCTTGAGGATTTCCGGCGGCAGCTCTGGCGGCGCAAGGTGATGGAGGCGGTGGCGGCCGGGCTGATCGGGCTGCTGGTTTCCTTCCTGCTGATCTACGGCCTCGACCGCATCTGGCAGACGCCCAACTGGGCCCGGCTGCTGATCCTGCTCGGCGGGGTTTCGCTGTTCGGCGGCTTCGCTCCCTATTGGTTGCACCGCTGGGTATGGGGGCATCGCCGCGAGGAACAGCTGGCGCGGCTCATTGCGAAACGTTATCCCGGCCTCGGCGACAGGTTGCTCGGCGTGATCGAACTCCAGGGCCAGACGGAGGCGGGCGATTCGCTTTCCCCGAGGCTGCGCGCGGCGGCGATGGAGGTGGTCGCGGCAGAGGCGGGGAAACGCATGCTCGACGATGCGCTGCCCGTGCCGAGGCACCGCAAGTGGGCGCTGGCCGCCTTTGCCCTGATGGCCGTGGCATCGGGAGCCTTCCTCGCAACACCCAAGGCCGGCCTCAACGCGTTGGAGCGCTGGCTGAAGCCGTTTTCCGATGTGGAGAGATACACTTTCACGCAGCTTGAGAACCCCCCGTCCTTTCTCGCGGTTCCTTACGGCGAGGCGTTCGATGTGGTGCTGAAACTCGCGAAAAATTCGGAACAACGACCGTCGGACGCCCTCGGCCAATACGGCTTGCAACCTCAGATCGGCGTGAAACTCGCGGGCGATCGCTATGCCTTCCGTTTCCCCGGCCAGCAGGACAAAGGCACGGTGATTTTCCGCATCGGAGACTTGCGGCACAGGCTGGTGGTCGAGCCGCTGCAACGTCCCGGCGTGCTGAGCACGAGGGCGTTCGTGAAATCGCCCGCCTACATGAATTTGCCGGATCGCACGGTGGAACTCACCACCGGCGAGCTGAGCCTCGTCGAGGGCAGTCGGCTTGTTTTTGAAATGGACCTGAGCCGCGAGGTGCGTTCGGGCGCGTTCGGGCCGGGCAAGGCTTCCGGGGAGATCCCCGCCGGAGCCGCCTTTGAGCCGATGGAGGGCGCGTTGGAAATTTCCGGACAGAAGGCGAAGACCGCCGAGATTGAGGTCGGCACCGTGCCTTTCGAGCTTCCCTTCTCATGGGTGGATGAATTCGGCCTCATCGGCGGATCGGATTACCGGCTTCGCGTGGACGCGGTGAAGGACGCGCCGCCCGTGGCCTACACGCAGGGGATGGATCGACAAAAGGCGATTTTACCCGAGGAGGCCATGGATTTCGAAATCCTGTGTGAGGATGATTTCGGCCTGAAGGAAGCGGGTATCGAGTGGGAGAGCCTCGTCGCCATGCCTGGCGAGATTCCCGAAATGAAAGGCGAGCTTGTCCTCGCCAAAGGCGCTCCCGAAGAGCGCCGCATCACCAAGCCCGTGGTGTTCTCACCCGCCGCGTTTGGGATCGGCCCGCAGCGTCTCGCGCTCCGCGCTTTTTCCGAAGATCTCTATCCGGGCCGCGGACGGGTCTATTCGGAGCCGGTCATCCTGTACATCCTGACCCGCGAGGAGCACCAGCAGATGCTGAAATCCCAGTTCGACCGCGCGATCAGCGAGCTGGAGGATCTCGCCCGCAAGGAGCTGAACAACCTCGACGAGAACCAACGCCTCGATGACCTCAGCGCGGAGGAGATGAAGGAGGAGGAAAACCGCAAGCGCCTTGATGCGCAGGAGCAGGCGGAAAGCGAGAGCGCCCAGCGGATGCAGGAGCTGAAGGAGAAGATGGAGGAGGTGATGAAAGGCGCGACGCGCAACGGCGAGATCGACAAGGAGACGATGAAAAAGATGGCGGAGGCGCTGAAGTCGATGCAGGAGCTGGCCGACAAGGATGTGCCCGAAGTCCGCGACAAATTGCAGGAAGCGCAGGAGCCCTCCAACACCGACGAGAAGACCAAGGAGGATGTCAAGGAGGCCGTCGAGAAGCAGAAGAAGGTGGTCGAGAAAATGAAGAAGGCGGTGGAGCAGGCGAACGACGCGAACAAGCGCTTCGAGGCCAGCACTTTCGTGAGCCGCCTCAAGAAGGCCGCCGCGGAACAGAACGGGATCTCGGGAACATTGATCGAGACATTTGCCCGCAACCTGATCGGTGAATTTTATGACAAGCTGAACCCCAGCGACCAGATGAAGATGACCGACACGGCCCGGCAGCAGGCGCTCACCGCCTCCGACGTGCGCTGGATCCAGGAAGATCTCGGTCACTACCACGCCCGCACCGGCGATGCCATGTTCATGACGGTCATGGAGCAGATGCGGGACTCCAAGATCGACATCGGGCTTGAGGATGTCCGGTCAAAGCTACAGATCCACCGCTCCTACCTGGCCACCGAGGGAGCCGATTTCTGGGCCAAGAAACTCAACGAATGGGCGGCCACACTCGGCGACGAGCTGAACAAGCAGGGCGGCGGTGGCGGCGGAGAGGGCGGCGGATCCAGCCCAGAGGATGAGGATTTCGAATTCATGCTGCGCGTGATGAAAATGATCCAGCAGCAACAGGATCTGCGCGCCAGGACACGCGTGCTGGAGCAACTCAAGCGGGACGCCGGAACCCTCACGCCAACAAACGAATGAAAGCGCACCGATACTTATCCCTGTTTCTCATGGTTATGCCGGCTCTCCAGGCCGAGGAGGCGAAGGACGCCGCCGGGATGCTTGAACGCCATGCCGAGGGCACCGAAAAGCTCGCGGACGAGCAGGACGAGCTTTCCGCCGACGTGCAGCAACTCGTGATCGAGCAGACCGTGCAGCAGGTCATCGACCTACTCACCGAGGTGGAGGGAATCATGGACGAGACCACGGACTATCTCGCCGAGACGGAGACCGGCGGCGATACGATTGCCGCGCA
Source organism: Verrucomicrobiaceae bacterium (assembly GCA_027485615.1). Taxonomy (GTDB): domain Bacteria; phylum Verrucomicrobiota; class Verrucomicrobiia; order Verrucomicrobiales; family Akkermansiaceae; genus Luteolibacter. Next base: position 51,973 of record JAIXQS010000017.1, on the reverse strand, counting down.
GACGGAAATCATCGAGAAAATCCATCAGGCGGCGAAGGCGAAGCAGCAAAGCGGCGGCAAGTGCGAATCCAGCAGCGCGATGATGGACATGATGGAGCGGATGATGGGCAAGAAAGAGGGCGAGGGGAAAGGCAAGGGCAAAGGGAAAGGCGAGAAGCCGGGCGATCAGGCGGGTAAGGGCCAGACGGGCGACTCCGATGCCGCGAACGACGCTGACGGCGGCAACTCAGGTGGCAATGTTGAGCAACGCACGGTGCCCAAGGCGGCCGGGACGGCGGGCAAGAGCTTGCCGCGCGAATTCCAGCAAGCTCTCGATGCCTACAACCGCGGACTGGAAGGGAAGACACCGTAAGATGAGAAAGCTGGCTTTCCTTTTCTTCTTCGCCGCTTCGCTTTCCGCGACGTACGGCCAGGGCTTGCCCAGCCGCGGCGACGACAGCGTCCCCGCGCAGGTCGACCTGATCTATGAGCGAGGCCTGCGTTACCTTGCCGAAAAACAGAACTCCGAAGGTTGCTGGGACGACGGTGCGGGCGACGAGCCGGGTGTGGTCGGCCTGTGCGTGGCGGCGTTCCTCGCCCATGGCGAGGATCCGAACAACGGGCCTTACGCGAAGGTGATCCGCAAGGGGATCGATTACATCATTGCCGAACAGAGTTCGGTGAACGGCTACATCGGATCGAGCATGTACAACCACGCCTTCGCCACCAAGGCGCTGGCGGAGTCCTACGGGGTCATCGAGCATCCGAAGGTGGAGAAAGCTCTCGAGCAGGCGGTGGAACTGATCCTGAGTTCGCAGAAGCGGAACCGCTTCGGTGCATGGCGCTACACGCCGGACAGCCGCGATGCGGACACCACGGTCACCGGCTGCCAGGTCGTGAGTCTTTTCGCCGCGCGCAATGCGGGTATGTCGGTGCCGGACGAGGCGATCAAGAAAGCCCTCGCCTACCTCGCGAGCTGCCGTGGAGGTGATGGTTCCTACGGCTACACCTCGGCGGCGGGCGGCAAGCCGACCCTGACCGCGATCGGCTCGCTGTGCCTTTCCCTGGCGAAGGAAAAGGACTCCAAGGGATACGCCGCGAGCCTCGCTTACCTGAAGAAGAACATGGATTACCGGGACAGGTATTACCCTTACTACTACGAGTACTACATGTCGCAGGCGCTTTTCCACGCCGACACCGAGACATGGGTGGAATGGAACAGCCGCAACATCCGTTACCTCGCCACGATCCAGTCCCCGGACGGATCTTTCCCCGGAAACCAAGGACAGGCGTTCAGCACGTCAGGGGCGCTTTTGTCGCTCGCCTTGAACTACCGTTATCTCCCAATCTACGAGAAATGAGACACCTGACCCTCACCCTAGTATTCGCGGCGGCTCCCTTTCTCCATGGCGAGGAACCGCGCCAGGATCTGTTGAGCTTCGCGAACGGCGACCAGTTGCATGGACGGCTTTCCGGAATCACGGCCGGTCCATCGGTCCAGTGGAAGAGGGACGATGTGGGGGAAGAGGTGAAATTCAAATCCTCCGAGCTGCGACGCATCGTCCTGCGCGGCGGCAGGCCGGAGAAATCCACCGGGGGCTTTGCGCATATAGGAACCTCAAACGGCGACCGCATCCCCGGTGTTGTCAGGGAAATGGATGACAAGCGCCTTGTCCTCGACACGACGTTCGGAGGCATGATCCAGATCCCCCGCGATCAGGTCGGTTTGCTCGCCCCCAATCCGCTTGGTGGTAGGGTGCTTTACCATGGGCCGTATGACCAGGAGGAGTGGGTGATGATCGACAACGAGCATCCGGAAGGCATTCCCGCGTTGAAGGTCGATGGGGAAGCGAAAATGTCCGCCTGGAAGCACTCGGGAAGCGCCTGGTATTGGCAGAACAAGGAAACCGGCACGGCGCTGGTGAGAAAGGCCGGCATGCCGGACCGTGCGATCCTGCGGTTCGACATCGCATGGAAAAGCAGGCTGTGCTGCGCGATCGCGTTTCACTCGAATTTCAGACAACCCGCGCAGGCAGCCGCTGAGGAGGGTGAAGATGAGATGCCGCAGGAGCGGGTGGTCATGGCCGGCAAGGCGAACCACTCCGCTTCCCTGCCGGATGTCTTCGGGGAGAGCTACGTGCTGCAGCTTTACTCGGACTACGTGATGCTGCACGGCACATCCTTCGATGCGGATGGCAGGCCCATGCTGGAGCGGTTGGAGACGCCGGACTGCAGCATGCGGCTGGGTGATACCGGCAAAGCCACCGTGGAGATCCGTTGCAACCGCCCCACCGGGGAAATCTCGATTTTCATCGACGGCAAGTTCGTCGTGCAGTGGAGCGAGGTGGCCGGCGGCGGGGACGGGGGCGGGGGTTACGCCGGAAAAGGCGATGGCTTCGGATTCCTCGTGCAATCCGAGGAATCCCCTGTGCGCATCTCCGAAGTGGTCGTCGCGGAATGGAACGGAATGCCTGACGCCGCGCGCAGCATGCAGGTGGACGACGAGGACATCGTGCTCCTCTCCAATGGCACCGACCGTTTTTCCGGAAAGGTCACCGGCCTGAGCGACGGGAAGCTGAATCTGGAGGGGCGGTACGGTGATTTCGTGTTTCCGCTCAGCGAGATCGCGGAAGTCCGCTTCGCGAAATCGCGCATCGCCGAGGCTCCGGATGCGCCCTCGGACGAGATCAGGGCCCGCCTCCATCCGCTCGGCAGGATCAGCGGCCGTCCGCTCGCGGGGGACGCCGGAAACTTGCGCATCCTGAACGGGGCGGCGGGTGAAATCGATATCAACCTGAGCTACGCGGTGATGCTGGAGTTTCAGAAAACGGAAAGCTTTTTGGATGACTGGGATGCAGAGTTTTAGTTTCCAGCGCCTCCCGGCAATGATCCTCTGCATGTCGGCTTCCTCTGCGATGGCCGCCGATGTTTCGCTGAAAGGCGAAGCAAAACTTTCCGGTGAGATCACGGGAATGACGGTTGACGGTACGATCACGCTCATTTCTCCCATTTCGGAGAAAGCCCTCTTGCTGAGCGCCGACCAGGTCGAGCGGGTCGCCTTCGGAAATGCCGGGAAGAGCCCCGAAATCCCCGATCAGAGGATAGAGCTTTCCAATGGCGATACCCTTCCGGTGAGGGTCACCTCGATGGATGCGGGCTTCATCAACGCGGAATCCCCGGTGCTCGGAAACCTCGCCATCCCGCGCGATGCGGTGAGTTCGCTCCAACTCGGAATCGTTCCGAAAAGGGTCGTCTATTCGGGGCCGAAGGGCATGGAAGGCTGGAGACGCGACGAGAGCGGTTCCCAGGCCTGGAATTATGAGAACGGACGTTTTCTCGCGACAGGGCAGGGGACGCTCACCCGTGATGTTGGCCTCCCGGGGAAATTCATCCTGAAGTTCACGTTCGGATGGCAGAACCATCCGAATTTCCAGTTCTGCTTCGCCCAGCCGCCGGTGCTTGAAGGAGCGATGCACGACAGATACGTCGCCGAGATCAGCGGCTTGGGATTCGGCGTTTTCCGGGAATCCAAGGATCGCATGAGAACCCCGGTCATGCTGCTGGCGAGAAGCCCGGATCAGATTGCGAAACGGAGCATGGAAGTGGAAATCCGGGTGGATCGGACGAGGGGTCTGCTTGAACTGCATATCGATGGGGAACTCGAAGGGCGCTACACGGATCCGCTCGAGCCCATACCGGGCGGAGCCTGCGTTTCCATCGTCAGTAACGCCTCGCGCGATAGCGGGCAAAACGTTCGAAATATAACGATCCTCGATTGGGACGACCGCGGTGACAGGCACCGGAGCGAGGAGCGGGGTAACGGCAAGGCTGATTCCCTGATCGGGCGATACGGCGAGAGGTTCGGCGGAAAGCTGGAGGGAATACGCGCGAACGGTGCTTCAACGGTGTATGTTTTCAAAAGCGATTTCCAGAAAGAACCCCTGGAACTTCCCGAAGAGGAGGTTTCCACCTTGTTCCTCGGCGGACAGGGCAAGCCTTCCAAATCCGGAAACGCCGGCGGCCTGATCCTGGGCTTGCGTGGGCAGGGTTCGATGCGAGTCTCCTCCTGCGTCCTTGAGGGCGATTCCCTGAAGGTTGAACATCCCCTGCTCGGCCCGCTCGAATTTGGGCGCGGGGGAATTGCCTCCCTTGAGCGCATCCGGATAACCAAGGCGAAACCCGTGACCAAGGCGAAACCCGTGAACGACCGATGAAAACCGCAGCCCTTTTTCTCGCGATGATGTTCCCCTGCCTTGCCCAGCAGGATGAATCCGTGGTTCGTTTCTCCAACGGCGACAAGCTGACCGGCGATCTGCTGGGCCTGACCGGCAAGAAGCTTTCCTGGAAATCCCGATTGCTCAAGGATCCCGCCGAGTTCGACCTGGGATACGTGATCGATCTGGAACTTCCCGCGGGGCGGCCCCCTGCCGACCGCCCGGTCGCCGGGCACGAGGCGATCATCGGCATGACCAACGGCGACACGATCCGGGGTCAGCTCGCGGGCATCACGGATACGGAAATCCGGCTCTCGACCTGGTATTCCGAGGAGCTCGTCCTGAGGCGTTTGAACGTGAAATCGGCCAAGATTTCCAGTATCGCCGATATCCACTACCGCGGCCCGAACAGCATCGAGGAATGGACGCACCGCGACGGTGAAGACGGTTGGCGTTTCCGGGGCGGCAGCCTGCACTCCGAGGCTCCCGGCGGCATCGCCCGCGAGGTCGATTTCCCGGACGAATGCGTGATCTCGTTCGAGGCGGCTTGGCGCGGAGCCTTCCGCCCCAAGATTGTGTTTTTCTCAAAGGACATCACCAGCCCCTCCGATCCGCGGTCGGGTTATGAAATGGCTTTTCAAGGCAACGCGGTTCACTTGAAAAAGGCAGGGACGAACAATTGGCTCGGGAATTCGACGAATGCAGGCGTGCTCAGGGAAAACGAAAAGGCGCGCATCGAGATCAAGGTCAGCCTCAAGAGTGGCAAGATCGCGCTCTGTGTGGACGATCAGGTCATCGATGCCTGGCAGGATGATGCGATGGATCGCGACAGCCTGGGAAAAGGCTTTCACATCATCGCGCAGGACAATTCGCCGCTGCGTATCTCCGATATCGAGGTTTCCGGTTGGGACGGTTACCTGGAGAATGTGCCGAACCGGAGAGGGCGGTTCCAGGGCGGTTTCGGCGGCGGGTTCCAGTTGGGCGACGGCTTCGGGGAGGTGGTAAAACCCGTTGAGGAGAAAATCCCCGAGGGCCGCATGCTGCTCCGCAACGGCGATACGATCGAGGGCGAGGTGCTGGGCATCGTGGGCGAGGAAATCACCCTCAAGACCCCTTTCGCCGAGGTGAAATTCCCTGTCGCGCGGCTCAAGAACATCTCCCTCTCCAGTGATTCCATGGAGGAGGCGAAACTCTACGCCGCCGATGTCCGCGCGACGCTTGCGGACGGTTCGCGCATGGTTTTCCGTCTCGACGGGGTGGAGGAAAACGCGCTCATCGGATTCAGCCAGAACTTCGGCACCGCCAGGTTCCGGAAAGACGCATTCAAGCGCATCGAATTCAACCTCTACCCGAAAGCCGGTGAGCCGACCCGCCTTGGTGATGACAGGTAGTTGCCCCTGAGCCGCAGACGAGATGCCGGCCGCGCCTGTGTTACGGCGCCGCGCACCCTGTTGGCAATGAAACGGAATTTCACATCCCGCCGGACGCTGCGCAGCTGAGGCCGCAGCCTCGCCGAAGAATAACGCGGATTCCACTCGAAGCGCGCCGCCGTGAGGGGTTTCGTGGGATGAGGTTGCGGGAACATTGATTTCGCCAGGGGCCGGTTCTCCCGGCGGGGTTCCTGCACCGGTGAGAAAAACCGTCCGGATGATGGGATGGCCACGGATGAAAGTCGGTGCGCGCGGATAGGAGCGAACCATGCAAGCGGCATGGGGAAAAACTCAGGGTGCTATGATCTCGATGCCTGCCCTTTCCAGAAATGCGCGGGTGAGCTTGAGTGTGATCAGGGCGTTGGGGCTGTCGCCATGGATGCATAGGGTTCTCGCTTTCATTAGGATGGTGGTTCCGGAGAGGGTATTGACCACCTGTTGATTGGCGATTTTGAAGGCTTGTAACACCGCTTTGTTGACGTCTTCGATCATCGCACGGGGATCCGAACGTGGGCAAAGGTTGCCGTCATCCTGGTAGCGGCGGTCGATGAAACCTTCCGCGCAGGTGGCTAGCTTGACTTCGGCGGCGGCTTTGATGAGTTCGCCTTGGGGCGGGCAATAGAGTATTGTGTCCGGCTGCACCTCGGCGATGGCGGCGACCAAGGCTTTCGCCATGGCGGAGTCTTGGTTGGACTGGTTGTAGAGGGCTCCGTGCGGCTTGACGTGGTGAAGCCCTGGATGGATACGCAACATGCGCTCGAGCTGGCGCAGGATGAGACTGCGGATTTCTCCAGCGGATAGAAGTATGGGCTTCCTGCCGAAATTCTCCGGATCTTCGTAACCGGGATGGGCACCTATGGCGACCTGCGCCCGCATGGCGAATTCGACCGCGCGCCGGATGCTTTCCCCGTCACCGGCATGTCCGCCGCAGGCGATGTTGGCCGAGCTGGCCAGTGCCATCAGTGCCTCATCGTGTGCGCCGCCTTCGCCGAGATCCGCATTGAGGTCGATGGTTTGCATCAGGTGAGTTTCATCATCAGGCCGGTATTGAGAAGGCCGAGTTCGCGCTGCAGTTCGTTCCATGCGTGCCGGGCTTCGTCCAGGTCGACTTCGCGGAAACGCACCTGCGTCCCCGGCCAGGCGCGGGCGAGCTTTGGGATGTCCGCCGAGATGACGTGGCCGATCTGCGGGTAACCGCCGATGGTCTGGCGCTCGCTCATCAGGACGATGGGCTGGCCATCCGGGGGAACCTGCACGGAGCCGAAGACCACCGGCTGGGAAACCATTTCACGGGGTTCCTTGAGCTTGAGATGGCGCCCTTTGAAGCGTGTGCCCGTGCGGTCGAAGGTCGGGCTGATTTCGTAGAGTTTTTCGGAGAAAAAGCAGAGGGTTTCCCCGGTGAACCAATCCGCCTGCATCCCACGGAGGTAGCGGAGTTCGATCACGCGTCCATCCGGGTGGGGCCAGGAGACGTGCCATTTTTTGGAAACAGGAGCGGTGCTCGCCGTGCCAATGGGCAGGACATCACCGGCTTGCAGGGCGCGTCCGTGATGGCCTCCGAGAACCGCCCGCAGGTCGGTGGCGCGGCTGCCGAGCACCTGCGGAACATCGATGCCACCCGCCACGGCGACATAGCCGCGCAGATGGCACATGCGGCCTCGGAGATCGATGCGTTCGCCCGCCTTGATTTCGCGGAGTTTGCCGGAGGGCTCATCGGCCCAACCGACCCATGCCACGCGGGCATCGCTGTCAAACTCCAGAACGGGGCCGGTCATGGTGCATTCGATGACCGCGGCATGGTCAGGATTGCCGACGAGGCGGTTGGCGATGGATGCCAGCACCGGATCGGCGGCTCCACCGGGCGAGACACCGAAGTGCTGGCGACCCCACCTGCCGTGATCCTGGATGGAACTGAGAGCACCCGGCTCGACTACACGGATGCCATCGGTCAGATCTGCGGGTTCTGGAGGCAGGGTTTCGGCTTCTTGCAGCGTTTCCACTTCCGCGAAGCGCACCTTGTCGCCCGGTTGCAGGAGAGCCGGAGGCTCGCGATGGGGATCGAAAAGTTTCAGACTCGTGCGACCGATCACATGCCACCCGCCCTGCGAGGCGAAGGGATAGATGCCAGCCTGTCCACCGGCAATTGCCACCGAACCCGCCGCCACTTTGTGCGGGCTGGAAAGGCGCGGCAGATGGAGCTGCGGCGACAAACCCTGGAGGTAGGGGAAACCGGGCGAAAATCCGATCGCGGCGACGGTGTATTCCGTGTTGCGGTGGAGTTCGATGACTTGAGTTACGTTGAGTTTTTTGGTATCCGCTAGAGCCTGCAGGTCAGGGCCGTAATCACCGCCGTAGGCCACGGGGATGGAGACGCTGCGGCCTTGAAAGGGTTTCCTCTCATCGCCTTCATCAAGGTGGAGTGAGGTTAAGTGGTCGAGCACCCTCTGGCCGTCGGCGGGATTGAAATGCACCGCGATGGCGTCGAAGGAAGATACGATATCGACGATCTCTGGGATGGGATTCTGGTTCAGAATCCGCCGCAGACGGAGGATCAGCTCCAGCTTCTTTTCCGGAAACGAGCCGCCGGCCTTGAACAGCCAGGCCGAGTCTCCGAGCGCGTGCAATCCCATGGGATCAGGTTGGCAGAAACACGGGAAAACATGAAACTCTAAACTTTAAACACCCACGAAGAGGGTTGAGGATTCGCGGCATGAAGTTGGCGCGGCTGGGGGACGGGGCAGAAATTTTCCACACCTTGCAGGGTGAGGGAGTATCCATGGGTGAGCCCGCGGTGTTCGTGAGGCTGTCGCTATGCAACCTGCACTGCGTCTGGTGCGACACGGATCACACATGGAATTTCGAGGGGACGCCTTGGAAGCATGAGAAGGATGCGATCCAAGGTTATGCGAAGCACCGTAAGGAGGATGTGATCATCGAGATGTCTCCGAACGAAGTCGCGGAAATCGTCAGGGGATTCTGTCGCCGGAGGGTGGTGTTGACAGGTGGGGAACCGCTTTTGCACGAGGCGGAGCTGGTGGAATTGATGGCGGCTCTGAGCGAGGACGGGGAGGAATGGTTTTTCGAGGTGGAGACGAACGGCACGAAAATGCCGGGGGCTGGGTTTCTCGGGCTGATCGGACAGATAAACGTTTCCCCGAAGCTGGCCAACAGCGGGATGGGCGAGGAACTGCGGCTGAAACCCACGGTGCTCGCCGGGCTGGCGGCGACGGGCAAGGCGTGGTTCAAGTTCGTGGTGAGGGATGAGCGGGATATCACGGAGATCCGGTCGCTGATGGAGAGGGCCGGGATTCCGGGAAACCGGGTGATCCTGATGCCGGAGGGGAGGACGGTGGAGGCTTTGGACAGCACGGCGGCTTGGCTGGCAGAGCGGTGCCGGGATCTCGGGGTGCGTTTTTCCGACCGCCTGCACGTCAGGCTCTGGGGTGACCGGCGCGGGGTGTAAAATTTCAAATTTTGAATTTCAAACTTCAAGGAAAATGGAGCTTGGAGGACGTCGTATCTGCGGACCAAGCGCTTTCCGATGGGCCGGGCGACAAGGAGAAGGGATTTCTGCGAAACTTTCGGGCGGATCGGGTGTTTCAGGAGATGTAGGACAATGAAAATGAGCGAGCAGAAAGACCAGGGGGAAAAAGATGCCACATGGGAGCTTCTTGGAAAAGCCGCGCCTAAGAAGGCGGGCGGGCGTTTCGCGGACAAGACATTGCGCGCGGTGAAACTGCTTCCCGAGGCCGATCCCTGGTGGCCCAAAGCTCTCACTTTTTCCCCGTGGGTTGCCCTCGCCGCCTGCGGTGCGTTGGCCGTGTTCCTTTTGCTGAACCCCGCCGGGGTGGGAAATCGTTCTCCTGCCGTCGCGGGTGTCAGCGATGACGAGGATCAGTGGGTCGAGATCGAAGCTGTCGCTGAGGAAGAGATGCTTGCGGCTGCCGCCGATCATCTGGATCGCTTCAGCGACCAGGAGTTGGTCACGCTGATCGGGTTTTAGGAGGGACGGGGTTTCGGGGCGGTCACCGGCCCGCAAATCGCGAATCGTTACCGGTCTCGCCAAACCAAGAGTGGTCGCTCGACGCGAGCCAATGCCGGGATGGGAGTTCCGTTATTCGGTGAGCGGCGACCTACCGCAGCAAGTGGTGGAACCAGTCTTTTTCCTGGCGAACCGCCTGGGCGTGGATCTCAGGAAAATGATTGGCGGGGGGCAGCCTGTTAGGTGGTCGGCCGGTTTCAGAGCGGCTTGGGAGGCAGCAGTCCGCCGTCCGGATCACCTTCCTCGATCTCAGGGAGGGCGGGTTCTTTGAAGTCCACGGGAATGAAAGACCAGAAGGATTTCTTTCGCTCGAAGGCCAGGGCGCGGTCTTTGCCGAGAGGCATTTCCTTCAGATCCTTTTCGCGGACTTCGACGACATTGATCTTCGAGGGACGAAGGTCGGCTATGGAGAATTGGCTGATTCCGGCGGTGGCCTTGGCGGTGCTGCTCCTTACGGCATCCACGGCTCCGCAGGAAGCCAGCAGGACGGATGCGGCGCATCCGGTTAAGATGGGTTTGATCATGGCTGGTTGGCGCTCGGGGGAAGAATTTCTGACTGGTTAGATATCGCCCATTCGTGGCCCTTTGTCGAGAACACGTTTCCGTGACGGATTTGTCACCGGGTCATTCACCTCATCTCGGATTGAGGATCAGGAAATTTCGAACCGGTCGGTTGAGGATCCCGCGCCGCTCAAAGGGGCCGCCTGGGATTTTCGTGGATACGAAAAGATCCGTGGAGCGCCCGCCGTCGAGGTTCAGCGCGTGGCGGATTGGCCAAGAGGTGGGGGAGACCGAGGCAAGTGCTTCGCCAAGGGCGGAGAGAGAGCAAAGGGAGGTTCTTCCGATCCACCAGCGTGTTCCTCCATCGGTCATGAGAATGGAGCGGACAGCCGATTTTCCCGAATCAAGCCCCCCGACGGCTCCGCCGTTTTCCACGAGCAGTGGCCCGGCCTGGATGAGTTCGCGGGCATCCAAGAAGGCGGTGGGAGAGCCTCGCCGGGTGATGGAAAGCTTGCCCGTGGCGCTCTCCGAGAAGATGCCGGAACCGAGCGAAGAGGCTGAGTTCCATGTGCCCGCACGTTTACCCTTGGAGATGACGAGTCCGAGGGGATCGCCATCAGGGGTGAAAAAACCAGCGTTCAGAGCGAGCAGGGCATCATATTGACGGGCCACTTCCTGAGATGTGTCGAACATGGAAGCAGGCCCGTTTGGCTGGTCGATGACCAGCAGGCGGTGGCTGCGGGCATCGAAGGACGCGCCTTCGAAATGAATGCCTCGAACCAAGACCCGGGTGAGTGCCGGAGCCTTGACCGGGTAGAAGGGAGCCTGGGGATTTGGCGGAGCCAAGACGGCAGCCACGGCGGGATGGGCTGGTGGTGCGGGAGGGGCTTGTCTCCGAATGGCATCAAGCGGAGCCGCGGGACGGCAGGCAGAGAGAGCCAAGACAGGCAGAGAAAGAGCGAACACGGCGCGAAGCATCGTAATATCTAGCAGCGGATGGCGTCGGGTGACAAGTGTCAGTCCGGAGGATGCACAAGTCCGTTCGGAAACCGCGCGCCCCATGGAAGGTATGATCCTCCAGAAAACCTCCGAGATCGGCGCTAAAATCCCCGTGCCGGAGCGGGAGTGAGCTTGGCGGTTGCGAACTGGCCGGGGCGGTGCGAGTCTCAACGCGATGACTGGTTTGAACCTTCCCCAGAAATGTGGCGTGATGCTGCTGCCCGATTGCACCCTTTTCCCGCAGGGCGGCCTGCCGCTTTTCATATTTGAGGAACGCTACCGACTGATGCTCGCAGAGGCACTGGCCGGGGATTGTGTGTTCGCCGTCGGACGCGTGCGTGACGATGGGGAAAATGAAACCATCTCGCCCGTGGGCACTGCAGGTTTGATCCGCGCGTCCCGGGAGAGGGATGACGGAACTTCGGAACTGCTGCTGCATGGGGTGATCCGGGTGCGTTTCACCGAGTGGCTTGACGACTCGCCCTTTCCCTGTGCCCTCATCGAGCCGTTGCTATCGGAGCCTTTGGAGGGCAGGAAAGGCGAGGCTGCCATGAAAACCCTGAGGGGTACGGTCGAGGATGGGATCGCCCATCTTCCGGAGGAGGTGCGCGCGGGAGTCTCCGCCCTGCTTGACCAGGCCAATGACCCCGGCCTGATGGCGGATCTCGTCGCACAGCAGATGGTGCATGAGCCGGATCTCCGCCAGAAACTTCTTGAGACCGTTTCTCCGGGCGAGCGCATCAGCCTGATTTGCGGCTTTTTTCACAAGCTCAAGGAGGGGAACTGAGTTTCCCGCGCATTTTTGGGATGCATTTTCGGGATTGATACGGACGGGCGGTGGGAGGTAAGTTGCTGACAGGATGATCTTGGCGCAGTGGGAGGTATCGGGACTGATCGAAAAGGGGGGGCCGCTCGTATGGGTGCTTTTGGCGTTGGGTTTTTTCGGATCGGTATGCGTGGTGGAAAGGCTTTTCTATTTCCACCGGGCGAGGATCAATGTGAGTTCGCTGCTGGTGGGGCTCGGGGTTCATGTGAGGCGGCGGGCGTTTGCGGAGGCCCTGCATGAGGCGGCCCGCGCTCCGGGGCCGGTGGGGCGCGTGGCGCATGCGGGTTTGCTTCGTTACTATCTGGAGCGACGGGATTTGATGGATGTGATCCGGGAGGCGGGCCAGCTTGAAGTGCCAAGGATCGAGAAGAACATCCGCGGCATCCTGGCGGTGGCGCTGCTGGCTCCCCTCGTGGGGATGCTGGGGACGATGCTGGGGATGGTGGACGCGTTCCAAAGGGTGAGTGAGCAGGGCGGGGTTTCGGGACCGACTGAGATCGCTGCCGGTGTCATGACGGCGCTGATCACCTCCGTGGTCGGGCTTACGGTCGCGGTGCCGATGTATGTTTTCTACCTCTACTTTGTAGGGAGATCGCGGAGGTTGGTTGGCCGGATTGAGCGGGCCGGCATCGAGATCGTTCACATGATCGCGGACGCGCGTGAAGAGGAAGAGTTTGCCCCGTTCCGCGGGGAGGTGATCCACGGCAAGAAGCGCCTGCCGGCCAAAGCGAAACCTCCGGCAACCTCGGAGAAATGAAACTGGAGACGACACTTGAGGATAGGCCGGGCTTCCTGCACGCCATGCCATTGTTCGATCTTTTCGCACTGGTTATGATGCTGCTGCTTCTCGGCCCATTGTTCCTTAGTCAGGGCGGTATCTCCGTGGAAGTGCCCTCTTCGCGTTTCCAAATGCAACGCTACGGGGATTCGATCGTGGTGACCGTGGGTTCAGGGAGTGAGGAGGCACCGATTTATCTGGGTAGACAGGCCGTGACCGTCGAGGAGCTTGCGGCACAGCTTGCGGCCTTGAAACTGGACGAACGCATGGGGCGGGCGGTTGTGCTCCTAAAGACGGACATACGCACCACCGTGGGCATGGAGCGAAAGGTGAGCGAGGTCGTTCTGGGGGCGGGCTTCCGTCTGGCGCTCGTGGGCGAGCCGGACAAGGCAGAGCAGGAAAGTGAATTTGTCGCCCCTCTTCCCGAATGACAAGGCACGATCTCATTTTTGATTGGAGCAAATCGGAAGCGAGCCGCAAGGATCAGCTTCTTTCCGTGGTCATCGTGGGGTTACTTTCCATTTTCCTTTTTGGGACGATCAAGCTGAGCGAACCCTCTTACCGAACCCGCTCCGAGGAGCGGGGGTCGCTGATCCGGCTAGTGGACGTGGAAATGGCCAGATCTTGGGCTCTGGATGCGGAGGAGAACGGCCCATTCCCCGGACGGTTGGCTAAGGACGTGGAACCCGAAGGAATGATTTTTTCCGGGCAAGAGGGACTGGCATGGTGGCGGGATTATGAAGTGAGCCTGCGTCCGATGAGGGCGCATGATGGCGTGGATCGCGTGGATATCACGCCAAGGGGTAAGCTGGAGTTTCCGGTGCTTCCCGCGATAGCCGGGGAAGGGTCGGGTGCAGCTTCCGGCGCCGCGTCTTCGGTAAGGTCGCCCATGCTGATACCCTACGATTCGGCGCCGACCGAGTGGCTTCCCGAGGAACTGCCCGCGCTCGACTTGGGTGGCATCGCCGATGCCAGGGAGGATTCGCTTCGTTTCCTCGTGAGCCTGCGTGAGGACGGGAGCTTGGCGGAGCTAATCCCCTTGGCTGGCGCGGCGGATCCCGCACTGGCACCCCTGGAGGTTTGGCTGCGGGGCATACGTTTCAAGGAAGGCAGCGGCGAACGCTGGTTCGGGCTGCGGGTCGACTTCGTGAACGGGAGGGGCAATGAATCTGAGCCTGAATGAATTTGTGACCGGGGTGCTATCCGTCAGCCTTGTTCTGGTTGCCGGCCTCTCATTTTTGTCGAGATACCTGAACATGCGTGCGGAGAAGCGTCTGGTGCGGATGAAAATCATTTGCAGGCTTTGCGGGAGCAGCTTTGTCTCCGACCAGTCGGGAAAGCTTTGCCAATGCCCTTCGTGTGGCAAACCCAACCTGCGGCGCGGGAACGGCAGGTTGGGATGAATATCCACTCCTCCGGAAATTTTGCGTGTATCCGTTCGGCATAGGTGATTTTATCTTACAAATCCATGCAAGCGACGCTTTTGCCACCGAAAAATTCCGTGTTCTGCGCTCCCGTAACAGCGAATCGCGAGTTGGCGGAATGCCTGATTGCCAATGTCCCGATGATCGATCTGCTCTCGGCGGAACTGACCCGCGCGGGACTCCAGCTTGTCGAGAACGCCGAGGCCGGTGTGCGGACTTTGAGGATTCCCATCGACACCTGGATCGAGTTGGGTGCGCTCCTTTTGCTGGGGCGCAACGAGAAATCCGCGCGGCTCTGCGATTCCGACGGGGTGGTTCTGGCATGGAAAGGTTTCGAAAAACCCGAAGACTGCGAGCAGGAACTGCGGACGGAAGCGGGGTGTTTTCCCATCGTCTATCCATGGGATCTGCTGCGGATGAACGAGGAGGTCGTCGCGCTCATGGATGAGACGTCACTTGCCGGGGAGATCAGCCCGCTGGCTACGATCTCGGGTTGCGTCCGCATCTCACCGACGGCGCGCATCCTTCCAGGGACCGTGATCGAAGGGCCGGTGGTGATCGGCCCGGGAACACAGATCGGCCCGAATGCCCTCATCCGGGGTGCGACCAGCATCAGCGCGAACTGCTACATTGGGCAAGGGACGGAGATCAAAAACTCGATCATTTACCCCAACACCTATGTTTCGCGCCATTGTTACGTCGGCGATTCCATCATCGGTTCCCATGTGACGCTCGGATCGGGTACGCGGACGGAAAATCACCGCCATGACGGCAGGCACCACGTATCAATGATTCAAGGCAAGCTCGTCGATACCGGCCGTTTTAAATTCGGCACAATCATCGGGGATGGTGTCCGGACGGGTGTAAACACATCCATTGAGGCAGGGGTGAAGATCGGTGTGGCCCGCACCACGAAACCCGGCAGCTATGTTGACAAGGATCTGCTGTGACTAAATCGTCACACACCGCCCGTTCCTGAGCTGGCTACCGCCAACGTAAACAACCCGTAGATGCAACGAGTTTTGATTGTCGAAGACGAGGTGGACATCGCAGATCTGATCATGTTCAACCTGCAGCGCGCAGGTTACGAGGTGCTCAAGACGCACGACGGGATCGCCGGAACGGAGATTGCAATCAGGGAAAGACCCGACCTGATCGTGCTGGATCTCATGCTGCCGGGACGCGACGGCTACTCGGTGTTCCGCGAGATTCGCAGGGACGCGAGAACATCACGTATCCCGGTGATCATGCTAACCGCCCGGGCGCAGACCGAAGACCGCATACAGGGTCTTGAGGCGGGAGCCGATGATTACCTGACCAAGCCGTTCAGCCCCAAGGAGCTGGTACTGCGCGTGAATGCGATCCTCAAGCGCACCGACGCGCCGCCCGGAGCCGTGGAATACGATTTCGGCCCGTTCCGTTTCGACAAGAACACCGTGCGTTTCTATCTGGACAACGAACCGGTCGATCTCACCGGAACCGAGTTCAAGCTCCTGCTTTTCCTCTGCGAGCGCTCCGGCAAGACGCAGGATCGCAACGAGCTGCTCCGCACCGTCTGGGGTTACAGCGACGAGGTCCACAGTCGAACGCTCGACACCCACATGAAGCGGCTGCGCGGAAAACTCGGCGAACACGGGGCTTTGATTGAAACCGTGCGAGGAGTGGGCTACTGCGTGTCCAGCCCGGTCACATGACAGAGAAACTTGCCATCCTTGCGTCCCTCGCCGCTTTCGCCGCCCTTTTCCTTAAGGTCATCCGGCTCAAGCACTCAAGGAAGGAATACGAATCGCAGGTAAAGGCATGGAAACTGCGACTCGAACTCGATCTCAAACAAGCCAAAGATGAACGCGACCGCCTGCTCGATGCCCTTGGGGACGCATTCCTTATCGTGGACTCGCGGGCGAACATCCTTTTCGCCAACTCCGCTGCGCAGGAACTTTTCCGCGGGCGCGCCCTCACCGGTCGGCCGGTGCGCGAAGCATTCCTCGACCCCCGCCTCGCCGAGGCCTTGCTGCGCTGCCTGGAAACGGGCGAGCCGGTGCGCTCCCGCGTCGTCCTCCCCCAGCAGACCTCGCCTCTCGGCGATCTCGAGACCCGCGGCAACAACGCGTGGATCATCGACGCCGCCCAGCTCTCCGACACCCCTGACGGCAACCCCAACACCCGAGTCGTGATCCGTGACGTGACACCCGAGTACCAGCTCGACCAGATCCGCAAGGACTTCGTGGCGAACGCCTCGCACGAGCTGCGCACGCCTCTCGCGATCATCAACGGCTACCTGGAAAACCTCCTCGACGAAGGGATGATCGAGGATACGGAAATGGCGAAGCGCTTCCTCACGGTGATGAAAAAGCACACGGAAAGGATCTCGCGCATCGTCGAGGACATGCTGGTGATTTCCCGCCTGGAATCCGGCGAGGCCTCCGCGATCAAGATCGAGCCCTTCAAGCTCCGCCTATGCGTGAAGGATGTCTTGGAGCGCCTCGAATCCGTCGTTCGCAGCCAGAAGGCGGAGGTCGCCATGCATCTTCACGATGACGATGTCACCCTTGAGGGCGATCGCTTCTACTGGACGCAGGTGCTGTTCAATCTCGTCGAGAACGCGCTGAAACAGAACCCCTACAAGGATCTGAAGGTCGAGGTAGGCAGTTCGGAGAGCGGCGGGAACATCCTCATCTGGGTGAAGGACAACGGCATCGGGATTCCCAGCGCGGATCTCCCGCACATTTTCCGCAGGTTCTACCGGGTGGAGAAGCACCACTCGCAGCTTGAGGTGAAAGGCACCGGACTGGGGCTTTCCATCGTGAAACGTGCCATCGAGGCGCACCACGGCACCATCTCCGTGACCTCGGTTCCCGGCGTGGAAACGAAATTCCTGATGACGATACCCAAGTCCCCGTTCTAGGCTGCGGCCATGAAACGGATCGGGATTTTCGGCGGCTCCTTCGATCCCGTCCACCATGGCCACATCCATCTCGCCACTCTCGCGAAGGAAGCGGCGCAGCTCGATGAGGTGTGGTTCCTTCCCTGCCAGATTTCCCCGCATAAAACCGACCGCCCGCCTACACCCGGCGCCACCCGCGCCGAGTGGCTGCGAACGGCGCTCGCCGGAATCCCTTGGGCGAAAACCGATCTCACCGAACTGGAATCGGATGCCCCTTCGTTTTCCTACCTCACGATGGAGAAACTCATTTCCCAATATCCCGGCAACGAATGGTTCTGGATCATGGGTGGAGACCAATGGGCGGCACTGCCTACATGGAGGCATCCGGAAATCCTCGCGGGCTTGGTGGAGTTCATCGTCCTCGCCCGCAACGGTTCCGAGGTTCTCCTGCGTGAGGGCTACCGAATGATCCCCGTCCAAGGCGAGCACCCCGCCTCCGCCACCGCGATCCGTGCCGCCCTAGCGAAAGGGGAAGCTGAGATCCCGCACCTTGATCCGGCGGTGTTGAGGATCATGCGGAAGTGATGCAGACGTTTCGCTTGAAAGCATGGCGGAGGCGGTGAAAGTGGCGCGGATGAGTTTTTCGGGGAGGTGGAATTATCCGGGTGAATTGCCGGTGGTGGAGAGGCGGGAGGAGATCATCGCCGCGATCCGGGAGAATCAGGTGGTGGTGGTGGTTTCCGATACGGGCAGTGGTAAGACGACGCAGCTGCCGAAGATGGTAGCCGAAGCACTCGGCGAAGATACCAGAGACCAGAGGCCAGAGGCCAGAGAAGAGGGAAAACGCGGGGCGGGGGAGCAGCGGGGTGAAAAGGATTCTTCGGTCTTGGCTCTGGACTCTGGATTCTCCGGTCTCCGCCGCCGGCGGCTCATTGGGTGTACGCAGCCGCGGCGGATTGCGGCGGTGAGTGTGGCGAAGCGGGTGGCGGAGGAGCTGGCGGTGCCGTTGGGGGATTTCGTGGGGTATCAGGTGAGGTTTGATGACAAGACCTCACGGGAGACTCGGATCAAGTTCATGACGGATGGCATCCTGCTGGCGGAGACACAGGGGGATGCGGGGTTGGCGAAATATGACGCGCTGATCCTCGATGAGGCGCATGAGCGGTCGCTGAACATTGATTTCCTGCTGGGGTATCTGAAGCGGCTTTTGGAAAAGCGGCCGGATCTGCGGGTGGTGATTTCCTCGGCGACCTTGGACGCCGGCGCCTTTGCCGAATTCTTCGGCAAAGGCGAAGCACGAAGCACAAAGCATGAAATTCTAAATGAAGAGGTTAGGAATCGGGTGCCGGTGATCGAGGCACCGGGGCGGATGTTTCCGGTGACGGAATTTTTCCTGCCGGGCAAGGATGACGAGGAACTGGCGTCGCTGGTGGCGCGGGGGATGGATCAGCTCAACGACATCGATCCCATGGGCGACACGCTCATTTTCCTGCCGGGCGAGCGCGAGATCCGCGAGTGCGCGGATGCGCTGGAAGGCAGGCGTTATCGGAATACGGAGGTGCTGCCGTTGTTCGCGAGGCTGGGGATGGCAGATCAGCAACGGGTGTTCGAGCCGGGTCGGCTGCGGCGGATTGTGCTGGCGACGAACGTGGCGGAAACGAGCCTGACTATTCCGCGCATCGCTTGTGTGCTGGACAGCGGGCTGGCGCGGGTGAGTCGGTGGAATGCGGCGAAGGGCGTTCAGCGCTTGCAGGTGGAGCCGGTGAGCCAGGCGAGCGCGCGGCAGCGGAAGGGGCGTTGCGGGCGGGTGCGGGACGGCGTTTGCCTGCGGCTCTACGCAGAGGAGGATTTGCTGGATCGGCCGGATTTCACGGAGCCGGAGATACGCCGCAGCTCGCTGGCGGGCGTGATCCTGCGGATGAAATCGCTGGGGCTTCCGGAGATTTCCGAGTTCCCGTTTCTCGATCCGCCGAATCCGAAAGCGGTGGCCGAGGGATACCGGACGCTGCGCGAGGTCGGCGCGCTGGACAAGGACAGGGAGCTGACGGAGATCGGTCAGGAGCTGGCGCGGCTGCCGGTGGATCCGCGCATGGGGCGGATGCTGATCGAGGCGCATCACGAGAAATGCGTGGAGGAGGTGACGGTGATCGTCGCCGCGCTGGAGACCAGCGATCCGCGCGAGCGCCCGGCGGAGAAGAAGCGCGAGGCGGATGCGGCGCACGCGAAGTGGAACGATGCGGACAGCGATTTCATGGCAATCCTCAACCTGTGGCGCGACGTTTCCAACTACTACGATGGTCGTAGGTGGAAATGGAACCAGCTCCGGAAATTCTGCGGTGCGAATTTTCTCAACGCGAAGAGGGTGACGGAGTGGGGGAATGTGATCGAGGAACTCCAAGCACTAAATCCGAAGCACGAAATCCAAAACGGAAAGAGCCCGGATTATGGGGCGCTGCATCGTGCTTTGCTCGCGGGGGCTCCGCGGCAGTTCGGGCTGTGGGACAAGGAGAACAAGGCTTACCGGAGCGCGGCGGGCGGTTTTTTTGCGGTGTTTCCGGGGTCGGGTTTGTTTTCACTGAAGAAACGGAACGAGTGGGTGATGGGGCTGGAGATGGTCGAGACGAGTCGCCTGTGGGCGCGGCGGGTGGCGCGGATCGAGCCGGAGTGGGTGGAGATTGTGGCGCCGCATTTGTGCCGCAGCCGTTATGGTGAGGCACATTGGGACGAGAAACAGGGCGCGGTGTATGGCAAGGAAACGGTGATTTGCGGCGGTCTGCATGTCGTCGATGGGCGGCGGGTGCATTACGGGCGGGTGGACAAGAAGGCGGCACATGAGGTTTTCCTGCGGGAGGGGATTTTGGGCGGCGGGCTGCGGCGTAAGACACGTTTCCTGGATCACATGGAGGCGATGCGGGAGGAGATCAAGGGCTTGGAAGACAAGCTCCGCAGGCCGGGGATGCTGTGGAGCGAGGATGCGGTGGTGAGGTTTTTCGGAAACCGTATCCCGCTGGAAATCAGCACGGCGGCGGTGTTTCACAAGTGGCGCGAGGCGCACGAGGATTCGCTGATGCTTGGGATGGCGGATGTGGTCTGGGAGGAGCTGAAAGGGCTGGAGTTTTTTCCCGACACCCTGCGTCACGAGGGCGAGGAGTATCCGGTCTATTACCATTGCGCGCCCGGCGAGCGTGACGATGGCGTGACGATCGGGGTGCATGTCGATCAGCTTCCGGTGTTGCCGGCGTGGCTGCCGGGGTGGGGGATGGATGGGAATCTGGAGGAGCGTGCGGAGCTGTTGTTGCGCGGGTTGCCCAAGGATTACCGGAAAGCCTGCCAACCCATTGGCGATGTGGCGCGGGGTTTCGCGGAGCTCTGGATGGGCGCGCCGAAAGAGACGTCCATCGAGCGTGCCCTCGCGGAGTATGTTTCGGAAAGAACGCGTGCGGTGATTCCGACAGGCGAGTTCGATGCGGGGAAATTTCCCGAGCACCTCATCACGAAAATCTGGGTCTGCGATGACGAGGGCGGGGAACTGGCGATGGGTAGCGATGTGGCTGTTTTAAAGTTGCAGCTCGCCGACCGGATGAAGGCGCGCTTCGAGGCGGCGGCGACGGCGGATGTGGAGCGTCGCGGCATGAGCCGCTGGGACGGCGAGAGCCTGCCGGAAGAAGTGATGACGGCAGGCGGTCCCACGTTCCCGGCCTTGGTGGATGAGGGGAAAACCGTGGGCGTGCGGGCGTTCACGATTTTTCAGGAAGCTAGGGAATCGCATCGCGCGGGCGGGGCGCGGCTGCTGGTTCTGGCGGCGGAGCGGGAGGTGGATTACCTGCGGAAAAAGTTCCCGATGGGGATGCTCGCAAAGGTGGAACTGGGGAGGATGGGTATCGACATCGAGGAGCTGATCCTTCTAACAGCCGAGGGCGTGGCGGGCGGAGATTTCCCGAGAAGCCCCGAGGCGTTCGCGAAGCTCAACGAAACCACGCGCGGACACTGGCATGAGGCGGCGGTGAAAATCGGGGCGGCGCTGGATGGGATCGTGGAAACTGTTAGAGAGGTGCAAGACTGGATTTCGGCGCACGCGAAAGACCGCAACCACGGCGAGATCGCCGCCGATCTTGAAGAGGAACTCATGTGGCTTTTCCGAGCGAAATGGGCATGGCGGGCGGGCTACGACAGGCTCGTCGATTACCCGAGACGGCTGCGTGCGATCCGCTCACGGCTGGGGCGCGTGGCGGGCCTGCCTTTGGTGAAGGATTTGGACAAAATGGATTTCGTCCGCCGCCATTGGCAGGGTTGGTTCACGGAATGGATGGCCGCTCCGGAAGACGCGCGGCTTTGGGAGGCGGGCTGGCTTTTGGAGGAGTGGCGGGTGCAGACTTTTGCCCCCGATGTGGAGGTGAAGGGAAAAGTCTCGGAGAAACGGGTCGCGGCGGCGTTGGAGAAGAAGCTTTGAGCCGCCGCGATGTCATATCGCCAGGAAACGAAAAAACGGAACTCAATCCGGGAACACGATGGCGCGGTGGCCGTCGATGAGGTTGCGGTCGTGGACGTGGTAGCGGATGCCCTTGGCGAGGGCGATGGCGCTCGCATTGGCGGCAGTGCATGGCGGATGAGATTCCGGTGCCGTTTTCGGAGTACAATTTGACACCCTATGAAACTCTGTGTATGGATCTGTGTATGCCTTCAAAAACAATATCCGTCGATTTGGATGCCTATGAGCGTCTCCGGCGCGCCAGGCAGCAGCCGGGTGAGTCGTTTTCGCGGGTGATCAAGCGGGCGTGCTGGGCGTCCCCGGCGGCGACGGGAGCCGCGCTCCTGGAGCGGCTGGAAGGATCGTCTCCGCTTTCCGATGAAATATTGGATCGGCTTGAGAAAGCACAGCTTGAGGATTTGCCCCCGCAAAGGCCATGAACCGGATCGCGCTCGACACGACCTTTCTGATCGATCTGCAGAACGAGCGGCGGAAGCGCGGGGTTGCCAGAGGGGCGTTGGATTTCCTCAGGAAACATGCGGATACGGTGTTTTTTTTGCCGGTGATCGCGAGGGGCGAGTATCTGGAGGGTTTCCCGGATCCGGAGTCCGTTGAGGCGCGGGATTGGATCGACTTGCTGGAAACCATTGAGGTTTCGCAGGAAGCGGCGACGGAGTATGCGAAGGTGACCCGCAAGCTGCGCCTGGAGGGGCGTTTGATCGGAGGCAACGACCTGTGGATCGGCTGTGCTGCAAAGGTGGCAGGAATGCCGCTGGCGACGGCGAACACGGGAGAGTTCGGCAGGATACCGGGCCTGAAGGTGATTGATTACCGCAAGGATTGAGCGGAACGATCAATCCGGGAATACGATGGCGCGGTGGCCGTCGATGAGGGTGCGGTCGTGGACGTGGTAGCGGATGCCTTTGGCAAGGGCGATGCGCTCGCACTGGCGACCGAGGCGGGAGAGGTCGGCGGGTGAGTGGAAATGGGAGACGCGCTCGACCTCCTGCTCGATGATGGGCCCGGCGTCGAGATCTGCGGTGACGTAGTGGCAGGTGGCTCCGATGAGTTTCACTCCGCGCTCGTGGGCCTGCTTGTAAGGGTTCGCGCCGATGAAGGCGGGGAGAAAGGAGTGGTGGATGTTGATGATTTTCCCGTAGAATTCCTGGCAGAAGGAATCCGGCAGGATCTGCATGAAGCGGGCGAGGACGATGAGTTCGACGTCCTCTGCGAGCAGCAGTCCCCGGATTTCTTCGAAGCCTGTTTCGCGCTGCGCTCCGTCCATCTCCACATGATGGAAGGGGATGCCGGAGCGCTCGGCGAGGGGGCGGCAGTTTTCGCGGTTGCCGATGATTGAGGTGATCTCGACGGGGAGTTCGTTGAGCTCGGTGCGCCAGATGATCTCGTTGAGGCAGTGGTCGGTTTTGGTGACGAGGACGGCGGTGCGCATCCTGTAAGGCAGCGTGCGGAAGTGCCATGAGGCTTGCAGCGAGCGGCCGAGGGTGCCGAAGCCGTTGGTGAAATCCGCTACGTCCACATCGAGGTCGGAGGTGTCGATTTCCAGCCGTGCGAAGAATTTCCCGCCGATGCGGTCGGAGAACTGGCTGAACTCGATCAGGTTGCCGCGGTGTGAGGCGACGTAAGATGCGATCCGCGCGACGATGCCGGGCTGGTCGGGGGAGGAGAGCTTGAGGATGAGGCCGGGGCGCACTGGTTTTGAAACTTTAAACTTTAAATTTTAAACCCTAAGGAAGAGGTGGGTAGAAGCGGGAGGCTCCTTTGCGGAGGAGCGGGTCGGTATTGGAGGACTGGTCGATGTGGTTTTCGGGGGTGTTGCGTTTTTTCCACCCGTGGTAGGCGGAGAGGGCTTCGAAGGAGGCGTTCAGGGAGCCTTGCATGGGGTTGTGGAGCTTGAGGTCGGCCTCGATGTTTTCGGCGAGGCCGAGGGGGAAGAGGAACTGCTTGGTATCCAAATCACGCAAGCCCTGCGGATAGAGTCGCGGGGCGCTGAGGGCAAGGCCCATTATCATGTAATGAGGGTGCAGCCAACGTACACCCATGATCTCGGTGCCATTGGCCGTGTAGCCGCCGCCGGGCATCCCCGATTCGCCCGCCGAGAGGCCGAAAATGCCGCTGCCGGCAGCGGCGGAGTCCGGCCAGCTGGTTTTCGGGTAAGCGATCTGGCTATCGAGGAGTTTCCCCCTGGCATCCGGCCAAGAGATCGCAGAGATGAGATCGGGTTCGCGCCTGTCGAAGTCGGGGTAGAAAAGGCTCTGGATTTCCGCGATGAAGCCGACGCCCCGGTAGGGCTGGCCGCTGGGGATCATTTTTCCCCGCGGCGGGCGGCCGGGAATCATGGCTTCGAGCGCAAGGATGAGTGCCGTTTCACCGCCCCAGTCGCGCCAGCTTGCGGCCAGCGGCGTCTTTCCGTCCTCGAGAAAGCCGTGCCCGATCCATCCCTCCGCGTCGGTGACTACGTCGAAATCGATGGCTGCGATTATTCCCGCTACCTCGGCGTTCATCTCCTGGAGGTCGAGGATACGGGTGGCGAGAAGGAGGGACTGGAGCGCGATCGCGGTGTCGACGGTGCTGAACTCGGTGCGCGGGACGATGATGTGCTGACCTCCATCATCACGCCGGACGAAGTGCGGCAAAAAACCTGCGGCGGCGGGGAGCTGCCGGAGCGCCGCGATGGTGGTGGAGATTTCCTGAACGACCTTTTCCTTCTCGAGAATGCCTTCCGTGACCCCGAGCGCACTGGCCAGCGCATGCATCCCGGTGGAGGCGGTGGAATCGAACTCGCCCGCCGGGAGGTGGCCGCGGTCGCGGGTGAAGCCGCTGGCGGGATCGTGGCAGCGGCGGAGCTTTCCGAGGGAAATCCTGAACGCCCATTCCTCCAGCGGCATGTCCGGGCGCTCCGCGATGAATCCGATGGAGGAGAGCTGGAGATCGCAGCCCGGCTCCGCGATCCAGTTCATGAACTTGATGTCCGTTGGGAGGCCGGTGGGGATGGGAAAGGAGAGGGTGGTGGTCTCGGCGCTATCGAGCGTGAGAGTGGTTTGCCAGACGACCTGCCGCGTCACGTCCGCCAGTTCCAGACGAAGGATGCCGCGCCCGCTGGCGTTCATGGCGAGCTCGCGGATGCCGCACCGTTTTTCCACCGCGCAGCCCAGGCCGGTGAGGTCGGTGGGATCGAAGGTGCGGTTTCCCTGTGAGGCGAGTCCGGCCAGGGAGTGCCACGCGCCGGTCCATTCGCCCGCCGGCTTTACGCGGATGATCCCGCCTTTCGAGTCGATCCTGCCCTCGCCCGGCCCCATCCATCCGAAGTCGGATGCGAAGTGGGTGAAGTTTTCGAAGGGGTTGATGATGGGCGCGGCGTCAGGCCTGTCGCCGGGGAAGGAGATCGTGTAGTCGATGATCGGCTGCCAGACACGCGTGCCTTCTGCGGTGCAAGGCAGGGATAGAGTGAGGAAAGCGAGGGCGGTGCGTAGCATCGGCGAGACTTTCGGTACAAAAGGCCGGGCTGGCAAGGATTGGGATGGCGTCCGCGTGCAAAGGGAATTATGGGAAAGCCATGGAAATCAGGAACCGCGAAACGCAGGAGCCTTTCACCACGAAGGACGGCTCGACGATCATCAGCCTGCTGGACTCCGCCAACGCACCGGTGAAAAACCAGAGCCTCGCCGAGGCGCGGTTGCCTGCCGGTTGCTCGACGCAACGTCATTACCACAAGGAGAGCGAGGAGTTCTACTACGTGTTCCGCGGGAGCGGACGGATGGAGATCGATGGCGAGGTGGAAACGGTCGGCGCGGGCGATGCGGTGCTGATCCCCGCCGGGGCGTGGCATGAGATCAGGGCGGAGGAAGAGCTGGTATTTCTGTGCTGCTGCGCACCGCCTTACCGGCATGAGGATACGTTCTTCGCGTGAATGTTCGGATTGCGGGAAATTTTCCCAAAGCTAAGGCTGGGGGATGTGGAAGAGCTTGATGGCTGCGTTGTGGTTTTACCAACGATGGGTCATTTGCACGGTGAGGTGGAAAATCGAGATGCTCCCAACCAATCTTTCGAACTCCGGACTTTCCTTCTCAGCGGATGGATAGGAGATTACGTGCGGTGAAATACCTCTGCGCACTTATCCTTTGCCTGTCGCTATCGACGCTCAAGGGCGCTGATCCGGGCGAGGCGGCCCTGGATTTCCTCGGAAAAGTCAGGGACGGGAAACTGGATCTCCAGCCCGGGGGGGATACCGCGCTGCTGGAGCACATCACGAAGGGGAAGCGCGAGAGCATCCGGAAACGGATCGCGAGGCTGGCGGTGGAATTGCGCGGCGGGGAACTGGAACTCGGCGAGGTGAAGGAGGACGGCGACTACGCGGCGGCCATGATCGGCAAGAGCGGCGGATTCGATTCCGCTGAAATGCAGGTGTTTCCCATCGCCCTCGTGAAGCGCGGTGACAGGTGGCTGCCTGCGCCGGTGCCCGCTTCGTTCGAGAACGCCGTCGCCGGATACACCGTGCCGTTGAAGGGGCGGCTTGCCGCGCTCGAAAACTGGATGATGCGCGAGCGGGTGACCGGTCTGGAGAGGCTAGCCTCGGAATCGGCGAAGAGGACGCGCGACCTGATCCGCAACAGCATCGTTGGCGAGGATCTGGAAGGCGATGACCTCGGGAAAATCGCCGACCGTTTCCTGGAGGCTTGCGCGAAAGGGAACCGCGCCGCGATCCTTGGTTTTCTCGGCGGCTTGTCCGATCCGTTGCCTTCGGATTGGGCGGATCGCCTTAAGGCTTCGAAAGTTGCGGTCAGCGACAACGCGGGCTGGAGGTGGCTGGTATCCCCGGAGGTCGTCCGGGTCAGGGTTCGGGAGGAGCGAAATGAAAAGGACGGGTTGGTATCCATCGCCTGCCTGGATCCGAAATGGGCGGCCACCACCGGGATCAGGGGCGTGCATCTGGCATTTTCGCAGGACGAGGCGGGTCAGTGGAGGATCGATTTGCCTGAGTTCCTGATCTCCGGCTTGGTGGATGCCACCGATGGCGATTCCGATGAGGGGTTGCTCGATGGTTTTTCGGGGAAACTCCGGGAGGAGAAGCCCGCCCTTTACTCGGAATCCGCGCATGCCGCGGAGGCGGCGTTGATAGGCGCGCTGAAGTCCGGCAGTGTCCGTGAAATGCTGCGCCGCATCGATCTGGGCACCCGCCCTAAGGAGGGCACCAAAGCGTGCACCAGGGCGGCGGAGGTATGGTGGTCAATGCACGAGCCGGGAGCGTTCCGCATCCCCGTGGAGCTGGGGTTCCGTGAGGAGGGCTTGCTGGCGGTGTTCGCCAGCCAGTGGTTTTCAGTTAGTGAACCGGATCGTTTCGAACTGAGATCGCTTTATTTCATCAAAACGGAAACAGGATGGGTCTGGTGTCCCGGAACGATTCCCAAGGCATTGAAACGAGATCAGGAGACCCTGTCAAAATGGATCGAAGGCATGGAGCCGGAGTGGAGGCTTTCGTGGAGAGAGACACTGCTGCGGCCCAGCGTGAAACTGGACAAGGTGGATTTCAGGAAACTGCCGTCCGATGAGGAAGCAAAAGCCTTGATCGGTGAATGGCTGGATGCGTTGGAAAAAAAAGATATGGGTGCTGCGCTGGCCTGCTCCGCCTGGTTGAGCGATGGGCAAGCGATTCCGATGGGCGTTTTGCGCAATATCAGCTATGAACTCGGCGCAACGTCTCGCGGCGAGGCCGAACTCTCCAAGCTTCACCGCTCGGGTTCATGGGTGGCGGCCACGATCCGCCGCATTTCCGAGGGTAAGGCCCGGAATGCTTTCCTGCCCATCGTCATGACTCCGGACGGTGCACGGCTGCTACCGGAGGTCGACCTGATCGCGGAGGACACGAGAACGAGGATTTTTCTGAACAAGGCTACTTTCGGAAGGCTCGGGAAAATCATGGACGGTGGCGTTGTTTCTGAACTGGAAAAACTCTTCGGGGATAGCATGAAAGAGGATTAGCGGTGACGTTCGCTCCCGTTCCCGGGCCGTCGAATGCCACCCGGAAAGGTGTGGAGCCCAACGGCGTATAAAAACGGCTTTTTCCATGGGAAAATTCGCCATCCTGGATCGGGAATCCCCGTTTTGGGAAGAGGCAGGTAGCTGCCCGCTTTTCGGTATGGGCAGGTGGTTTCCGTATGGTTTTCCTGCTTTGTGTTCGGCGGCAGGATTTTTTTTCTGAATCGACAATCTGTAAGCTTGTGCCACGTTGCGAGGTAACATTCACATCACCAACGACCGCTCCATGATGATCTCAACCAGGCTACGAAATGCGACACTCGCCATAGGCCTCGCCGCCCTCTCCAACCCGGCGTTCGCGCAGCAGGCGGATTTCAACGAGGTGGGCAAGCAGATGGCGATCATGTTGCAGAACAGCCACTTCGCCAGGCTTCCCTACAACGCCGAATTGAGCAGGAAATTTTTCGATGATTACCTCAGGGAGCTGGATTCCCAAAAACTGTATTTCACGCAACAGGATGTGGATGGCTTCACCGCGAAATACGGGGATCGGCTCCACACGCTTCTTCTTCAGGGTAACAGCGTTGAACCAGCCACGGAGATTTATGAAGTGTTCAAGCAGCGGGTGGCCGCCCGCGCGGGCGACGCACAGGCGCAGCTCAAGGGCGATTTCGATTTCACCGCCGATGAGACGGTGACCATCTCCCGCAAGGATGCCGCATGGCCAAAGGATGAGGCTGAAGCCAGGGAAATCTGGGCTGCGCAGATCAAGGAAGCGGTGCTTTCCGAGACGCTGCGGCGCGAGATGATAGCAAGAATGGCCAAGGAACAGGAAAAAGCCGACCCTGGCGCCGATGACCTGGATCCGCGTGAAAAAGTGTCGCTCCGATACAAGCGCCTTCTCGCCAGCGTACAGGATGTGGATGAAGAGGATGTGGCCAACTTTTTCCTCAGTGCCGTGGCACGCGCCTATGATCCGCACACGGACTACATGAGCTTCCGCGAGATGAACCGATTCAAGGGGGACATGAAGAATGAACTCGTCGGCATCGGCGCTCTTCTCCAAGCCGAGGAGGACGGCGCGACGATCATCAAGGGAATCGTTGTGGGTGGCCCCGCCGACAAACAGGGGGTTCTCAAGCTGAATGACCGCGTGGTCGGGGTTGATTCATTGAACCGGAAGACCGCTGAAACGATGACCGACATCATGTTCATGCCCATCGACAAGGTTGTCGAGCTGATACGCGGCAAGGAAGGCAGTTCGGTCGCGCTCAAGGTGGAGCCGGCGGGCGGCGCACCGGGCGAAACGAAAATCGTTGTCATCAAGCGCGAGAAGGTCGAACTCAAGGACGAGCAGGCCAGCGGCGAGATGATCCACATGAAGAACAAGGATGGCGAGTTGCGCAGGATCGGCATCATCACCCTGCCGTCGTTCTACGCGGACTTTGACGAAGGCACTACCCGCTGTTCGGTTGACGTGGAGCGAATCCTTCAGCGGCTGATGGAAGAGAAAATGGACGGGTTGGTCTTCGATCTCAGAAACAACGGCGGAGGGTCACTG
Organism: Verrucomicrobiaceae bacterium; assembly: GCA_027485615.1. Classification (GTDB taxonomy): domain Bacteria; phylum Verrucomicrobiota; class Verrucomicrobiia; order Verrucomicrobiales; family Akkermansiaceae; genus Luteolibacter. The sequence goes on along the minus strand of JAIXQS010000017.1, from coordinate 22,873 downwards.
GAGGAGGTGCGCAGGATGACGGGCTTCTTCGTCCCCATAGGTCCGGTGGTCCAGGTGAAAAACACCCTCGGCCAGGTCCAGGTGAAAGATACGGACGGCGGCAAGCCGATTTACAACGGCCCCATGGTGGTGCTTTTGGACAAGAGCAGCGCCTCAGCCAGCGAGATCCTCGCCGGCGCGCTTCAGGACTACAACCGTGCTGTGGTTGTCGGCGATTCCTCCACTTTCGGAAAAGGCACCGTCCAGCAACCGATGGACATTGGCCGTATGCTCCCGCTTTTCGCGGTGCGCGAAAAGGCAGGCTATCTGAAAGTCACGATCCAGAAGTTCTACCGTCCCTCCGGTTCCTCCACGCAAATGGAAGGCGTTGTCCCGAATGTCGTCCTGCCGAGCATCATGGATGCCCTGGATGTCGGCGAGGCGCACCTTGACAATGCCCTGCCGCACGACCGCATTCGGCCCGCCGCCGATTTCCGCGCTCTGGACGCACAGGCGCTTTTCCTTCCCAAACTGAAGGAGCTGAGCCGCGAGCGAGTGGAAGCCTGCGGCGATTTTGCTTATGTGATAGAGGACATAATCAAGACGAAAGAGCGGATCAAGGCGAACAAGGTTTCGCTCAACAAGGCGGAGCGCGAGAAGGAGCTTGCCGAAGCGGATGCCCAGAAAAAAGAGCGCAACGAGGAGCGTCGCGCGCGTTTCGCAAAGCTCACCGCCGAGGATGCGAAGAATTTCGTTTTCCACAAGATCACGCTCGACGACCTCGAGAAAGGCGGGGATCTGAAACCTTACGATCCATCCAAGGATGACGGCGACTACATGCGCCGCGCCGTTGATGAGACGGAAAGCCTCGACGATACGCCTGAGTGGGCATCCGGCCTCAACGCCGAGAAACGCGAGGCGCTTCACATTATCAATGATCTGGTGGAACTTACGGAAACCGCCAAGATGGTAGGCGTTCTTAAAAGCGACGGCGGAGTGCGCTGATGTCGGTGATCCCGGAGCAACTTGCGGGAATCCGCCGACGCTTGCGCCTCGCTTGCGATCGAGCGGGGCGCGACCCGGATTCCGTGCGGCTGGTGGCGGTTTCGAAAACGTTTCCTGCGGCGGACATCCTGGAGGCGGTTTCATCCGGGCAGCGCTGTTTCGGTGAAAGCAAGCTCCAGGAGGCGGAGTCGAAGATCGCGGAACTTCCAAGCGGCCTCGAGTGGCATTTCATTGGCCGGGTGCAGCGGAACAAGGTTCGGAAAATCCTCCCGCTCTTCGGCTGCATCCACGCAGTCGATTCCCTGAAGCTTGCCGTTTATATGGATGGCATCGCTGGGGAACTCGGGCTTTTTCCGGAAGTTTTCTTTCAGGTCGACCAGGCAGGGGAAGAAACGAAGGGCGGATTCTCCGCAGCTGAACTTCATGCTGCCATGCCGACCTTGGCCGGGCTCTCTAACCTGCGCATGATAGGTCTCATGTCGATCCCGCCGGCTGCCGATAATCCCGAGGATTCGCGCCGCTGGTTCCGCCAGCTTAGGCAACTCAGGGATGAACTGCGCGGAAAATTTCCGATGGATTTACCCTTTCTCAGCATGGGCATGAGCGGCGATTTCGAGGTGGCGGCGGAAGAGGGGGCAACCCATGTCCGGGTTGGTTCCCTGATATTTGGCAAACGCGAATACAAGGTGGAGGGGGAACTCGGATGAAGGGTTTCGCGAACGTCTGCGTGATCGGTCGCGAACTGGCGCTCTCTCTCGGCGACGGGCGCGAGATGTATTTCCCCCTTCCCATGCTGAGAAGGGCTTGCCCTTGCGCCGCTTGCCAGGGGGAACCCGACGCCTTAGGGCGCGTGATACGTCCCACGGTCGAGCACGGGAAGGGCGCATTCGAGCTCAAGCGCTTCGAGTTGGTCGGAGGATATGGAATCCAGCTCCACTGGGCTGATGGGCACGGATCCGGAATCTACAGTTTGGACTACCTGGGAAAACTCGACGGCTTGGCTGGCGGTGGCTGATCCGGCAGGATGACGCGTGCCGCACATTCGGTTGAGTCTCATTTGCCGGTTTCGGACAAATGCGAGGAAATCGGCCTAGGTGCTGGCTCGATCTTCAATCTCCCCCGTAGCCCATGCCGCATGTTCCGCGATGAGCGGGTCGGGGTCCTGCGCGGCTTGCCTTAGTGCGGGGAGGTCTTCGGGGGTGCCGGTGTTGCCGAGGGCGACGCAGACGTTGCGGAGGAAGCGGGGGCGCTTGATGCGCTTGACGGGGGATTTTGCGAAGGTGCGGCGGAAGGCTTCATCGTCCATGGCGAGGAAGTCGCGGAGGCGGTGGGCGAAGATTTCCGGGCGGGCTTGGAAAGTGATTTCGCGGGAGGTTTGGGCGAAGCGGTTCCATGGGCAGGCTTCGAGGCAATCGTCGCAGCCGTAGATGCGATCCCCGATGGCGCGGCGGAATTCCATGGGGATGGGGCCTTTGTTCTCGATGGTGAGGTAGGAGATGCAGCGGCGGGCATCGAGCTTGTGGGGGGCGGTGATGGCGGCGGTGGGGCATGCGGTGATGCAGCGGGTGCATTTCCCGCAGTGGTCGCCGAAAGGGGGATCGGGCGGGAGGTCGAGGGTGGTGAGTAGCTCGGCAAGGAAGAACCATGCTCCTAGGCGGCGGTGGATCTGGACGGTGGATTTGCCGCTCCAGCCGAGGCCGGAATCGGTGGCAAAATCCCGCTCCAGCACGGGGCCGGTATCGACGTAGTAACGCTGGGTGCCGCCGAGTTCCTTGAGCTTCGCGTCGAATGCGGCGAGGCGTTTTTCGATGAGGACGTGGTAATCCTCGTTCCACGAGTAGCGGGCGATCCGGTAGTCTGCGGGGTGACCTTCGGGGAAAGGGCTGGAGCCGGTGTGGTAGTTCAGCGCGAGGCAGATGACGGCGCGGCAGCCGGGTAGGACTTCGCGGGGATCGCAGCGGCGGTGGGGCGTTTTTTCCATCCACGCCATCTCGCCGTGGCGGTCGTCGCCGATCCATTCCATGAACTCGTCGGCATGCGTGGCGCGCTTCGCGGAGGCGATGCGGCAATCGTCAAAGCCGAGCTCGGCGGCCCAGTGCTTGATGGTGTCGACGTTCTCGCTCATGCGGGATGGGTGAAGAAATAACGGGCGCTCTCCAGGATGCCGGTGGCAAGTTCGTGGGACTCCAGCCCGGCGGTGTCCACGCGGAGGTGGGCGGTCTCGCGATACCACGGCTCACGCTCGGTGAGGAGGGCGGAGATTTTATCGCGGGCGTCCGGGGAGTTGAGGAGCGGGCGGTCGCGGTTGCGGGAGGTGCGCTCGTAGATCACGTCCTCGGGAGCACACAGCCAGACGACGTATCCGAGCCTCCGGAGCAGGGCGCGGTTTTCCGGGCGGACTACAATGCCGCCGCCAGTGGAGATGATGTGTCGCGCGTCGGTTTGCTTTGAAATTTCATGGAGTTGCATGGTCTCGAAATCGCGAAAGGCGGACTCGCCCTCCTCGCGGAAAATCTCGCTGATCTTTTTCCCCATGGTTTCCTCGATGATGTGGTCGATGTCCATGAGCCGGTAGCCGAGCCGTTGGTGCAGCTCGCGCCCTACGGTGGATTTTCCGCATCCCATGAAGCCGATCAGAACGATGTTCTTCGGTATGGATTCCTCGTGATTCATGGCGGGATGCTAACGCGGAGAAGGGGAGGTGAAAGCGGCAAAATGGGGTGCGTGAGGGGAGGGGTTCATGCGAATCCGGGACTTTTGCGGATAAAATCCGTGCCTCTGAGCGAAAAAAACGGCATCAATTCCGTAGAAGCCTTTCAAAATGACCGCCATCCAAGTTCTCCATCCCGACCGTGTGCCCACCACCGGTTTCCTCTGCGTGCCCGGTCGACTCGATTTCCAGCAGCTCCTGCATCTGGAAAAACAGTTTTCGGGGCGCAGGATCACCTATCTCATCGAGGAAAACGACCAGCACGATCCCGCACTGCGCGGCCACATGGAAAAGTCCGGCAGCGGAGCCATGTTCTCCAGCACCGATAAGAACCCGGCCTCCGCCGGAAAGGAATTCGCGGCGTTTCTCGAAGGCAACGGCATCATTCTTTTCGTCCCCGGCCGCGCGGCCACCCGACCCGCCACGCCCATCCATGCGCCCTCCGGTCACCTGAAAACACTGACCGCATTCGGCTTGCCGACTCTGCCCATCGCCATCGATTGCCCGCGCGAATCCTGCCTCGGCATCGAGCGCGTTTCGAGTCTCCCGGCCGCCGTGATCGCCTTTGGAAAGCCGATCCCCGCCAAGGATTCGGGCCTCCCCGCGCTGCAGGCGAATCTCCTCGAGGCTTTCGCCGAAGCCTACGCGACCCGTGAAATCCTCAAAGGCTCGCTCGCCACCGCCCTGCTCCACGGGCTCAAGAATAATCCCAACGACCGCATCGTCGATGGCGCGGATGACGTCGTCCTGTCCTATGCGAAAATTTTGCCTATCGCGATCGCGCTTTCGAAGCATATCCGCGCCGAAACCGATAAGCCCCGCGTCGCCATTGTGTTGCCTCCCGGTAAGGGTGGCCTCATCGCGAACCTCGCCGTGCTCTTCGCGGGAAAAATTCCGGTGAACCTCAATTTCACCGCCTCCCACAACGCGATCCGCTCCTCGATCCGCCAGGCCGATGTGGATCGCTTCATCACCGCCGATCCCTTTGTCAGGAAAGTCCCCGCCTTCCCTTGGCCACCGAACCGCGATCTCATTTTCATCGAGCGCGTCATCCCTGAGATCAAGAAAGAGATCGTGAAATGGGGCGTCATTTCCAAGCTCCTTCCCGCATCCATCCTCGCCACCATCCTTGGCCTGAACAAACGCCGCGGCGATGATGAGGCGATCCTCCTTTTCACCTCGGGCTCCTCCGGCGAACCGAAAGGCGTCCCGCTCACCCACCGCAACGTCCTCGCGAACGTCACACAGTTCGCCACACGCCTGAACATGGGCCGCGACGCCTCCCTCCTCGGCTGCCTGCCGCTGTTCCATTCCTTCGGCTGCACCGTGACCCTCTGGTATCCGGTCATCGAGGGCATCAACCTCGTCACCTACCCCTCGCCGCTGGAAACGAAACGCCTCGCCGAGCTGATCTCCCTCCATCAGGTCGATGTCCTGCTCGCCACGCCCACCTTCCTGCGCGGCTACATGAAGCGCATCGACCCCGCGCAGCTTGAGTCGCTCAAGCTCATCGTCACCGGCGCGGAAAAACTCCCGCAGAGCCTGGCCGACGCGTTCGAGGAAAAATTCGGCATCCGCCCCATGGAAGGCTACGGCCTGACGGAAACCTCCCCGGCCACCAACGTGAACCTGCCTGCTCCGCATGAGACGAGCGGCTCACACACCCTCGCCGCCCAGCGCGACGGTTCCGTCGGCCAGCTCCTGCCTGGCATCGCCATCAAGCTCGTCGATCCAGCCACCGACAAGCCCGTCGCCCTCGACAAACCCGGCATCATCGTCCTCAAGGGCCCTAACATTTTCCCCGGCTATCTCCGCGACGAGACACGCACCAAGGAAGTCCTCTCCGCCGACGGCTGGTTCCGCACCGGCGATGTCGGTTTCCTCGATGCCGACGGATTCCTCCACATCCAGGGCCGCATCTCGCGTTTCTCCAAGATCGCCGGGGAAATGGTGCCCCACGAGACCATCGAGTCCGCCATCAACCAGGTGCTCGGCCTCGATGCCGAAACGGAGCGCAAGATCGCCATCGTCGGCATCCCGGACGAGGCCAAGGGCGAGGCCATCGTCCTCCTCTCCACCATCGCCGGCCCCACGCTGGAGCAGGAATGCATCGACCTCCGCTACAAACTCCTCGACCACGGCCTCACCTCCCTCTGGTGCCCCCGCATCATCGTCCCTGTGGAGGAAATCCCCCTCCTCGCCTCCGGCAAGCTCGACATCAAGTCCTGCCAGCAGCTCGCGGGCGGGTGAAGCATCACTTCTTCTCCTTCGCCTTCTGGAAACGGGAACGCCGATCCGAAGGTGCCTGATCGATCTCGGGTTTCACCACCGGCTTTTCCTCCACCGCAATCGGAGTCTTCACGACCGGCTTCGGAGCACGCACCTTGATCGGCTTCGGGGTCTTCGCGGGCTTCACGCGGTTTCCGAACTCCGGAAGTTTCCATCCGGTGCGGGTGATCAGCGCGTCGAGCAGGATGAGCAGAAGCAGGGAAATGCCGACGGGCAGGTTCAGCGAGGTCGCGGCGATGTAGGGCGGGCGCAGCCAGGCTTCCTTGAGGTTGAGCAGCTCGCGCCCGTTCGTCTGATGGGAAACGGCGCGCAGCTCCGCTAGACGCTCCGGCTCGAAGGCCCACTCCACGCTCGCGCCCACGCTCACCGGGCCGAAGCCGATCGCGTTGTCGCCGACGCGGATCGCGCCTTTCACCACGCTGCCCTCGTCGAGATCGCGGCTCAGCGAGAAACGGCCCGGCTCGATGCGCCGCCACGGCAGTTCGTAGATCGTACCGCCTGCGTCGTCCTGGAGTTTCACGGTCGGCGGATCCTTGCTGAGGCGCTCGCCCCACTCCTGGTCATCGTAAAGCAGATCCAGTTCAAGCCGCGTGCCCTGCACCTTGTGCCGCAGCGCGATGCCGGGCGGCAGATCCTGTCCCATCAGGAAACGCCCGACCGTCTGCATGAAGTCGCCGTAGCCCGCCCACTCGCGCACCTCCTTGGAGAACTCCCCACCGAGCGGAAACGAAACCGCCATCGTGCGCCCGAGTCCGCGCCGTGCATGCGCGACGAGCGGTGCGGCATACTCATCCTTCGAGATCAGGGAAACCGTTGCGTCCTTCCGTGCGTAGGAGAGATTGTAGCCGCCGACTTTTCCCATCCACTCCAGCGGCTTCGGGGAAATTTCGCTCCAGCGACCGGACGCCAGCGTACCCACCGGCTCCTCGATGAACGCCGAGCGCGCGATCGTCACCGTTTCCTGCGCGAAGATCTGCGGGATGTCCATCGGCTGGTCGGAAAAGAACATCCGCCCCTTGCCCAGCTTCGCGAAGTCCTCGCAGAGCGATGAATCGATGTCGGACTTCGTGCCAAGCCCGATCACGGAAAGGGTCGCGCCTTCCTTGGTCATCTCGTCGATCAGCTTCCGGTAATCGCCCGGCTCCTCGGTGTCTTGCGTATCGGTGAAAAGGATCATGTGCCGCGTGCCCGCCTGCGATTTCCGCAACTCCTCCCAGCCCGCCTTCAGACCCGTGTAAGCGTAAATCCCGCCACCACTCGATGTGATCTTCGCGATCCGTCCGGAAATCTCCTTCTGTTTGTTACCGATGCTCGTGAGCGGCACCACCTTCGTCGGCTCGCTGTCCACCGCGAAGACCGTGATCTGATCCATCATCCCGAGCAGGTTCACGGCGGCGATCGCGCCGGAATTCGCGAGATCCATCTTCGTTTTCCCGCCAGCCACGTTCACCGCCATCGAGCCGGAGCGATCCATCACGATGGCCATCGCCACGGCCAGCTTGCGGTGCTCGGATTTCAGCTCCATCGAGACGGGGAGGAGCTCGTCGATGTCGGATTGGAAATAGCCGCCGCTGCCGAAGGAACGCTCGCCGCCCGCCATCAGGAAGCCGCCGCCCTGCTCCTTCACGAAGAAATCGAGGGATTTCAGGAAATCGTTCGGAATTTCGTGAGCCGGGACGTTGTTGAAAACGACCGCCTTCGTCCCGCCGAGCATTCCGGCCTTGAGCTGGGAGAAATCGCTGATGATCTGCACGTCGAAGTCCATGTCGGCCATCGCCTTCGCCACCGGGTCGTCCACGTATTTCGTGACCAGCAGCAACCGCGGCCCGCCGGTGATCTCGATCCAGCGTTTCATCCGGTTGTTGCCCGGATGCGCGTCCTTTTCCGGGCGGATCTCGGCATCGTATTCGTAGGAACCCACCCTCGCGATCCTGTCCGTGAACTCCGCCGTGGCCGTGCCGTCCTTCACCTCCACTTCGGTCTCGACCAGTGTCTGGCCGTTGCGGCGCAGGATCAGCGGCACCTTGCCGTCCTCGTTGCCGCGCAGCAGCACGGAGATCAGGAAAGGCTCGCCCACCTGCACGCGCTCGGGAAAGGAAAGCCGCGCCAAGCGGAGATCGCGCGTGGTCTCATCGCGCACCAGGCGGAAGTCGAGCGGCACGCCTCGTTTCCCGAGTTGCGCCGCCGCCTCGGTGAGCGGCTCGGTGGAGTAGCCGTCGGTGAAAAGCAGCACCCGCGTCGGACGTTTCCCGTCCACCTGCGCCATCACGTTGGAAATGGCCAGGCCTGTTTTCGTGAGCTTGCGGGAGCCGGTGAAGGAGGAGCCGTCGATCCCTGCATCCGCCACCTCCGCCGCGAAGTTCACGAATCGTAGTGTGTCTTTCCGGCCCGGCTTATTGTCCTCAATGATGTCTTTCCACCCCGGAAGGTTCAGGTCGATCAGGTCTTCCGTGGATTCCGACCGGTCTAACAAAACGATGAGATCCAGAGCGTTCTCCTGCATCTGGAGCCGCGGCCCGGCGATCATCGTCACCACCAAGATGGCAATGCCCGCCCGCAGCGGACGGAACAAGCCCAGTCGCGGCCAAAACCACCCCAGCAATGCCAGGATCGGCAGCAAAAGGAAACTCTCCGGATAATCAAAACCCATGCGCAGGCAACTCCACACGCTTTGCGGCGAGATGGCAAGGAGCGGGTGACGGCCGTAACTCTGCCCAATGGGCGGCGGCTGTTTTACGAACCCGTAGCCATGGATGGTTCTGGTTCTACACATTCCTTATCCCTCTGATCTTTATGTATTTCGTTCGTACGTTATTCCCCCTCTACCGCATCACGGATTGCCCATTTTGCGGTCACCACGAGGAAATCAAGCTGGGCAGATCCCCTTTCGCGTGACTTTTTTCGGGAGCAACCGCCTGCAACGACCATGGTTCATATTGTGCAGACTGGCGTCAGCCACTCCCATTACCTCCCACACCGCCAGCACGGGTGGGCAGGCGCCATCTTTCCTTGCGGCTGGAAACCCGGCTGTGGAAGGAGGAAATCCGTCGAAACAAATCCATGGAGCGGAGCCGTAGTCATCATCCGATGATCACCCCACGGAAGATCCCCGCCACCCTCAGGAAGCGGTTGCTGCGGCTGGGCACCGGAACCGCGCTGGTCACGGTGATCCTTTATCTTACCCTCGTTTGGTGGTGTGCGAAGGAGATCGCGGCGCCTTCGCGGAGGTCGGCTGGCGCGCCGCACCTGCCTTACTTCGACGGGAGCAAGAAGGCTGGCTTTGTGGTGGGGAAATTCGTTTCCTCGGACGGAATGCCTTACCTGGTTTGTACGCCGGAGCATGTGGATGAGTTTTCCAGGAAGGCGGGGATCATCCGCGAACAGCTTGCCGGGCGAGGGATTTCCCTGAAACCGGCGGGGGAGGTCATCGGCACATTGCTGATCCTGCACGGGCGTAGCGGGATCAAGGAAAACTACCTGGCGGTGGCGGAGCGGTTTTGTGCGGTCGGCTTCCGATGCGTGATCCCCGACCTGCCGGGGCACGGCGCGAATCCCGAGCCCTTCACGACATACGGGGTTCTGGAGGCTCCGATGATCCTGAAATGTTACGGCGAAGCGGCCGCTAAATTCGGTTTCACACGGCAGCCTTGCGCGATTCTCGGGCAGTCGATGGGCGGAGCGGAGGCGATCCATACGGCGGCGCTCGATGGCTCGCCGTTCGGCGCGATGGTGATCGTCTCCAGTTTTGATAAACTCGAGACCGTGATCCGCGGACAGGCAAACAGCCTGCTCGGCCCCACCTTTGGAGCCGCCGTGAGCAAGCCCGCCGGGCTGGTTTACGAATGGAAAACCGGAATCCACCTTTCCGAGATCAATTCATCGGACAAGGCCCGGAAAATCCGCATCCCTACGCTCGTGATCCATGGCGATGAGGACAGGATGGTGCCGACGGCTTCCGGCAAAGTGCTCTTCGAAGCGTTTCCGAAAGATACGAAAAAGCGCTGGCTTGGGGTTCCCGGAGCGGAGCACAACAATGTCCTCGTCACGGACTTTCCCGTTTACGCCGCGATGGCGCATTGGTTCCTGGAGCATGTCAGTCCTACGCCAGGCGGCTGACGCGCATCCGCTCGGCGGTGATGAGGGATCTGAAGCGCGCGTAATCTTCCTCCCGGGAACCGGAGAGGAGACGGTAGGTGTATTCACGCCAATGGCGCATTTCCTCCAGCGCGTTTGTCATGCGCAGCGCGATGACCTCGGCGCTGTCCGTGCCGCGGCCGGAAAGGCGGGCGTACAGTTCCTCATCGCTGGCGGGCATCACGAAGAGATCGATGGCGCTGAGGCGGATCGCCTCGTCCGCGCAGGTACGGACCTGGGCGGCGCCCTGCACATCGAGATCCATGACCACGTCCGCTCCTTGCGAGAGGCGCCCGGTGACCTCGGATTTCAGGGTGCCGTAGAGATTGCCGTGGACTTCCGCGCTTTCCAGGAACTCCCCGGAATCGCGTTTTGCGAGAAACGACTCCCGGCTGAGGAAATGGTAATCCCGCCCGTCCACCTCGCCGGGGCGGGCGCAGCGGGTGGTGCAGGAAACGGAATATTCCGCCTCGCCATCATCCGACAACCGCCTGCACAGCGTGGTTTTCCCCGAACCTGACGGCCCGGAGACCACCAGCAAAATCCCTTTGCGTTGCGACATGGCGCTCAGGCTGAATCGAAAATCGGAAATTCAAAATCCAAATTTCAGGGAAGACGGGTTTCCCCGATGGAAAAAGGGAATGCCAGGCCATCCGTTAGTCCCGGCTGTTTGAAAAAGCCGGAATCGCGGATCCGCGTGAAAATGCGGGCATACGCGGATTGATGGGATGGGATACATGCATATGGCGCTTCAGAATGAGATTTCATCCTCGCCGATGATTTTCACCTCCGTTTCGAGATCGACTCCGCGCTCTTGCCTGGCGGTTTTCTGGATGGATTCGATGAGGGCGAGGATGTCGGCGGCGGTGGCTTTGCCGTTGTTGACGATGAAATTGGCGTGAGCTTCGGAGATGGCGGCCTGGCCGATGGCGGTGCCCTTGAGGCCGAGCGAATCAATGAGGCGGCCGGCGGGGATTTCCTCGGGGTTCTTGAAGGTGCAACCGGCGGAGGCGGCGATGGGCTGGGTATCCTTGCGTTTGTCGCGGGATTCCTGCCAGCGCTGCTTGATGTTTTCGTGGCTGTCGGCCTTGCCTTTGAAGACGGCCTGGAGGGCGAAGTTCCGGCGCAGCTCGCGGACGTTACGGTAATCCGCCACGATCTCCTCGCGCTCGCGGGTACGGATCACGCCGTCCTCATCGAGGAAGGTGACGCGCACGACCTGATCGAAGGTCTCGATGCCCATTGCGCCCGCATTCATGCGCAGCGAGCCGCCGACGTTTCCGGGGATGCCCTCCATCCACTCGAAGCCGCCGATGCCGTGTGCACCCGCGTAGGAGGCGAGTTTTTTCAAACGTACCCCGACGCCGGCGGTGAGGTGGCCTTTCGAGTCGATGGACAGCTCGGAAAACGCTCCGCCGGTGGGATGGATCACCGCGCCGCGGATGCCGCCGTCGCGGACGAGGACGTTCGATCCGCGGCCGACAACGCGGATGGGGATGCTGCGCTCGCGGCAATAGTCCACGAGGAAGGCGAAGGCGTAGAAAGAGTGCGGCTCCACCCAGTATTGCGCCGGCCCACCTACTAGGAGTGTGGTATGTTTGCGCATCGGCTCGTAGAGTTTCCCGTCGATTTCCCCGGGCGGCATGAGGGCGCGCATTTCGTCGAGGATTTTCAGGTCGGCGGCGATGCGGGTGCCGACTTCGTGGACGTTGCCAGCGCCGAGGGTGATGAGGAGGTCGCCGGGTTCGAGGGCGTTGCCGACGGCGTGGTGGGCGTTGGCGAGATCGGGGATAAACTTCGCGGGGATATCGCCATGGGCTTTCATGGCAACCACGAGCGTCTGGCCGGTGATGCCGGGGATGGGCGGCTCGGAGGCCGGATAGACATCGCTGATGAAAACCAGATCCGCGGCCTGCAGGACTTTTCCGAAATCATCGGCGAGCGCCTGGGTGCGGGTGTAGCGGTGCGGCTGGAAGAGGACGACGAGTCGCGAGGGTTTCAGCGATCGCGCGGTCTGCAGCGTCGCGGCGAGCTCGGTGGGGTGGTGGCCGTAGTCATCCACGATGCGGCAGGCGGGGGAGAGGTATTTCGTTTCGAAACGGCGCTTGGCACCGGCGAAGGAGGAAAGCGCGCGGGCGATGAGGGAGAACTCCGCGCCGCAGCGGTCGGCGATGGCGATGGCGGCGAGGGCGTTGAGGATGTTGTGCTCGCCGGGGATGGCGAGCTCGATGTCGCCGAGGGCCTTGCCGTCCCGTTTCACCGTGAAGGCGGACGAGCCTTTCAGGTCGCGGATTTCGGAGGCGGTGTAATTCGTTTTCTCCGAGGAGCTTTCCCAACCGTAGGACAGCGCGTTCGCGCGGTCGGCGCAGATCTCGCGGGCGACGGTATCCTCGGCGCAATATACTATGCTTCCCGTAGTTTGGTCGGCGAGTTTGGTGAAGATCTCCCTGATGTGGTCGAGGTCGCGGTAGAAATCGAGGTGCTCGGCCTCGATGTTGAGGATCACGGAATGCTCGGGGCGGTAGAGGGCGAGGGTGCCGTCGGATTCGTCGCCTTCCGCAACCATGGAACGGCCTTCCTCCTCCCAGCGGGCGTTCGCGCCGAGGATGGGGATTTCCGCGCCGACGTAATAGGAAGGCTTCTGCCCGCACTCGCGAAGGATGTGCGCCGTCATCGAGGAGGTGGTGGTTTTCCCGTGGGTGCCGGAGATGACGATGCCAGCCTTGGTGTGCAGGATGGCGGCGAGGCATTCCGCGCGGCGGATCATCGGCACGCCGGCCTTCGCCGCCGCGGCAAAGGCGGGGTTTTCCGGGCGGATCGCGGAGGAGTAAACCACGAGATCTGCGCCCTCGATGCCGATCCCCGTCTGCGGAGAGGAAAACATCAGCCCCTGCCCCTGCATCCGGTCCGTTTCCGAAGTGGTGACGCGGTCGCAGCCGGAAACCTTGTGCCCCATGCCAAGCAGCAGCAGCGCCAGCCCGCTCATCCCGGAGCCGGCCACGCCGATGAGATGGATGTGGAGCGGTCGGGAGCGGTCGGTGAGCTGGGCGGAAAGGTCGGACATTGAAGGGCGGGGATTCTTATGCTCCCGCCAAACCAGCGGCAACCCGCAATTTTCGGATCGAAAAACCTACGCCAAGATCCCTCTCACCACCTTCGCGGGTTCCACTCCGGTGGGTTTGTGGTTGAGGCCCTGGAAGCGGAAGGTGAAGCGGTTGTGATCCATGCCGAGGCAGTGGAGGATGGTGGCGTTGAGATCGCGGATGTGGACGGGGTTTTCGACGATGTTGTAGGAGTAGTCATCCGTCGCGCCATAGCTGACGCCGCCTTTCACGCCGCCGCCGGCGACCCATGTGCTGAAACAGCGCCCGTGGTGATCGCGGCCGGTGCCGAGTTTTCCCTGGCTGTAAACGGTGCGCCCGAACTCGCCGCCCCAGATGACGAGGGTGTCTTCCAACAGGCCGCGCTGCTTGAGGTCGGTGATGAGGGCGGCGGTGGGCTGGTCGGTGTCGCGGCACTGGTTGGCGAGATGGGTCTGGAGGGTGTTGTGCTGATCCCAGCCGCGGTGGAAGAGCTGGGTGAAACGCACGCCGCGCTCGGCCATGCGGCGGGCGAGGAGGCAGTTGTATGCGAAGCTGCCGGGTGTGCGGGATTCGGGGCCGTAGAGGTCGAAGACCCACTCCGGCTCATCGGAAAGATCCGAAAGCTCCGGGGCGGAGGTCTGCATCCGGAAAGCCATTTCATACTGGCTGATGCGGGTGAGGATTTCCGGATCGGCCATGTTCTCGTGGTTGATCTGGTTGAGGGCGGCAAGGCCATCGAGCATCGCCCGGCGGTCGGTGCGTTCCATGCCGGCAGGGTCGTTGAGGTAGAGCACGGGATCGGCACCGCTGCGGAACTGGACGCCCTGATGGTTCGAGGGCAGGAAACCGCTGCCCCAGAGGCGGGAGAAAATCGGCTGGTCCGGGTTTTTGCCGGTGCCCTGGGAAACGAGGACGACGTAGGCGGGCAGGTTCTCGTTCATGCTGCCGAGGCCGTAGGAAACCCACGAGCCCATGCTGGGGGAGCCGGGGAACTGCGAGCCGGTGTTGATGAAGGTGATGCCGGGATCGTGGTTGATGGCCTCGGTATGCATGGAGCGGATCACGGCGATGTCATCGGCGACGCCCGAGGTGTAGGGCAGGAGGTCGCTGATCCACTGGCCGCTGGCGCCGCGCTGCTTGAACTCGGCCAGGCTTTTGCAGACGGGAAAGTTTTTCTGGCCGGAGGTCATGCCTGTGAGGCGCTGGCCCTGGCGGACGGAATCGGGGAGATCCTGGCCGTGGACTTTTTCCAGGTGCGGCTTGTAATCGAACATGTCGATGTGCGAGGGGCCGCCGGATTGGAAAAGGTAGATCACGCGCTTCGCCTTCGGCGCGAAATGGGAGGGTGTGGAAATGCCGCCGGAGAACAGCGATTTGGCATCCGCAGCGAGCAGGGAACGGGCGGCCATGGCACCGATGCCGAGTCCGGTGAGGCCGAGGAAACTGCGGCGGGAGAGGGCGTTGCTGTATTGTTCGATGGGGTTCATCCTAGTGATTGTTTTTCAAGTTTCACCGCAGAGGCGCGTAGGTCGAGAAGGGACGCGGAGTTGGTATAGATGAAATGAGTTTTTGGTACAGGGGCGGATCAAAGGAAGGGATTGATGATCGGCAGATTTGTGGATTTGAAATCGCTGACATTGCGGGTGGCGATCGTCAGGCCGTGATGGATGGCGGTAGCGGCGATCATGCTGTCTTTCAGCGGCATGGACTTTCCTTTTTTGCGCAGCTTGGCCAGCAGGATGGCCCATTGATTGGCGATGGCTGCATCCCACGGCAGGCATGACAGGCAGGTAATGCCCGTCTCGAACCAACCCTCGAGGGCGTTGCGGCGTTTGCCGGAAGGGAGGAGCAGGATGCCAAGGCGGATCTCGCCGAGAATCACCGCGTCGATAGTCAGAACCGCTTCGTTTTGGTTCAGCCACCCGATCACTTTTGGAGAGGGTGCCGGACGGGTGGCTTCCGAAAGGACATTCACGTCGACGAGATACTTCATTGGATGTCGGGGAAGAAAGAGTCGGTTGATTCCGACCGCGGATTGGGATCGGGCAGTCCGCCGCCGGGGCAGGATCGCAGCCAAGCCACAAGGCCTTGGTTCGGGGCGGGTGCTAGGCGGCGCAGGCGGTATTCGCCCTCATCGAGTCGCTCGACCTCGAAGACCTGTCCAGCTCGCAGCCGGTCGCGTTCCCGGAAGTCGGCGGGAAGAACCAGTTGGCCTTTGGATGAGAGGGTGGCTTTCATTTTTCGTAAGATGATGTCTTACCTGAATAAGTCAAGGGTTTGGGGATGCATCATGGGCGGTTGATGAATTCGTCGAGGTTGATGAGGGTGGAGCCGAGGACGGCGTAGGCGGCTTGTTCGGGTGTGCCGGCCAGGGCTTTCGCATCGGCTTCGTTTTTCGTGTAGCGCTCAAGGTGGCGGGCGAGGGATTTTTCCAACACAGCCAGCTCACGTGATTCCGGCGCGCGCCCGGTGGCGAGGCGGAAGCCGTAGGTGAGGCGGGAGCCTGCCGAGGGGCCGCCCTCCTGGATCATGCGGTTCCCGAGGGCCACTCCCGCCGCGACGAACTGCGGTTCGTTCATTACGACCAGCGCCTGAAGGGGCGTATTCGTCGCACCGCGCACGACGGAGCAGGTCTCGCGGGTCGGGGCATCGAAGAGCGCCATCACCGGCGGCGGCGAGGTGCGTTTCCAGAACGAGTAGATGCTGCGGCGGTGGATCGATTCCCCGAGGCCCGGGATGAACATCTGCGCGGTGAATGGATGTCCCTCGTAGCCGAAGTGGCTGATCTCACGCCAGAGATCCGGCTGCGGGGGATGGACTCCGGGGCCGCCGACGGCCGGGTTGAGCAGGCCGCTGACGGCGAGAGCCTTGTCGCGGATCGTCTCGGCGGGGAGGCGGACGCGAGGTGAGCGGGCGAGGAGTTCGTTGCGCGGGTCTTTCTCCAGATGCACCGGCGTGGAGGCGGCGGAGCGGCGGTAGGTTTCCGAGGTGAGTATCGTCCGCAGCAGGACTCGCATGTCCCAGCCGTTTTCCGTGAAATCCACGGCCAGCCAATCGAGCAGTTCCGGATGGGTGGGCCATGAGCCCTGGTTTCCGAAATCACCGGCGGTCTCCACGATGCCGCGTCCGAAGACCATCTGCCACATGCGGTTCACGGCCACGCGTGCCGTGAGCGGATGGTCGGGGCGCGTGATCCAGTTCGCAAGATCGAGACGTGTGGGGCTGGCATTTCCTCCGAGCGGCGGCAGGACTGCAAGGACTCCGGGGTTCACTTCCTCACCGGGTTGGTCGTAAGCGCCACGGATGAGGATGTGGGTTTTGCGCAGCTCCGGCTTGTGATCCATCACCATGACGGAAGTATGGCCGCGGTCGAGGTCACGTTTGAGCACCTTGATTTCCTCGTTTGTGGTCTTGTTTACTTCGTTTTCGAGGGATTTGCCCTGTTGCTTCACAAATTCCGCCAGATCAGCCGGCGGGTTCGCCTTGAAATGCTCCAGTTCCGCGATGCGCGCCTTGAGCTGCGCCATTCCGCCATCGCCTAGCGGCGATTTGTAATCCATCACCGGCGGCGTGCTGGCGTTGGTGGCACCAAGGCCGGGTTCGGAGGAGGTGTTAAAAAAGGCATACATCTGGAAGAATTCCTTCTGCGAGATGGGGTCGTATTTGTGGTCGTGGCACTGGGCGCACTTCATCGTCAGGCCGAGGATCGAGGTGGAAACGGCATCGACCTTGTCCACGGTGTAGTTGACGCGGTATTCCTCGGCGATGGTGCCGCCCTCGTGGGTGTTCATGCTGTTGCGGAGGAAACCGGTGGCGGCGATCTGGTCGGGCGTGGCTCCGGGGATGAGATCGCCGGCGATCTGTTCGCGCACGAACTGGTCGTAGGGCTGGTTTTTCTGGAACGCGTGGATTACCCAATCGCGCCACGCCCACATGTCGCGGTGGTCGTCGATGGAATAGCCGTGCGTGTCCGAGTAGCGCGCGCCGTCCAGCCAGGGCAGAGCCATCCGCTCGGCGAAATGGGGGGAGTCCATCAGGCGGTTGATGAGTTTTTCCCAGCGGTCGGGTGCGGTGTCGGCGAGGTAGGCGTCGATGTCCTGAGGCGCGGGCGGCAGGCCGGTGAGGTCGAGGAAAACGCGGCGGACGAGGTTGGCGTCATCGGCGGCGGGTGCGGGCTCCAGCTTTTCGGCCTTGAGGCGCTTGTTCACGAAATGATCCACCGGGTTCGCGGCGGAGGTCTCCGTTTTCTGCGGAGGGACAAATGCCCAGTGCGGTTCGTATTCCGCGCCGTTCTCGATCCATTTCTCCAGCGTGGCGAGCTGTTCCGGCTTGAGTGTCGCCATATGCGCTTTCGGCGGCGGCATCACCAGATCGGGATCCTTGGAGATGATGCGCTTGATGATCGCGCTGTTCTTCGGATCGCCCGGAATGATCGCGGCGCCTTCTTCCCGCGCGGCGATGGCCTCCTCGCGGATGTCGAGGCGCAGGTCTCCGCCGCGGTGCTCGGGATCCTGGCCGTGGCAGAGGAAGCAGTTTTCGGAAAGGATGGGGCGGATGTCTCGGTTGAAGCTGGGGCTTGAAGCGTTTGCAGGGGTAAACAATGTCAATGTCACCATCGGCAAGACGGCGAAAAGGAAGGGATTCGACTTATCCATGGTTCGTGAGGGATGTGCCAGACGGGCTTGGCAAGGTGATCAGGGTTGCTCTATTTGCTCGCATACGTCTAGTCCGCTGGTTCTCTCTCATAAGTCACAATGATTATTTTGCAAAACGAAAATGCCCGGGCTTCGCCCCATTTTCAGTTCACAAGAGGGCGGGTTTCGGTCAAGCGCCGATGATTGCCCTTTCCTTCGGCGCGGTGAAGTGCCAGGCCACAAGCAACGCCGCGAGGAGGACGAGCATCCAGATTCTTGCGTAGGGGTCGGGGGCGGTGTGGAGCTCCAGGGTGGCGATGTTGGCGAGCGGTTCGGTTTCCGTGGGGGCGCAGGCGGAAAGATCGGCTTCGCGGGTGTCCGCGAAGTGGACGGCGGCTTGGAGGAGGGATGTCTCGCCTTGGGTGACGGTGAGGAAACCGGGGAGGGAAGGGGCGCGGCCGGATGGGGGGGCGGGGATGCTTTTCCCGGAGGCATCCGTGGCGGCGGCTTTCACGGTGAGGCCGGGGGCGGCGGCGATGCGGATCGGCTGGCCGGTCTCCAGATTCAGCGCTTGGTAAGCGACCTTTTGCTCGCGTATGGACTCGGCGAAGCGGTGGAGGAGGACGATGAAGGCGGGTTGCTGGGTGGCGTTGGAGAGGCGGAGGTCGAAGTTGAAGCAGAGGATGCGCTTGTCGCCGTTTTCGCGGAGGAAAATGAGCGGGCGTTTCTCCTGCCAAAGGAGCACGCGGTCGGAGGGCTGGCGGGGGAGTTGCAGGGTTTCGCGGACGAGGAGGGCCTGCCAGTTGATGCCGTCCATGAGCGGATGCGCCTCGGCGAGGATGCCGCCTTTGAGGTATTTCCCGACGGAGGTGGGATCTTCGACGAAGAGGATCGCGTTGCTTTCCGGTAGCGAGGGATCGAGGGGATCGTAGCTGGTGATGGCGAGGTCGGAGGTGGCGGCGTCGTTGCTCGGGCGGGTGGCGGCGAGCGAGCGGAGGAGCTTGTCGGTGAGGCCTCGGAAGGCGGCGGAGCTGGCTGTGTAAAGCTCCAGCGCCTTCGGCCGCGGCGCGATGACGGGTAGTGTGTCATCGACCGTGAAATCATCCGGTGAAAGAGCGATGCGCACGTCCTCTGCGCCCTCGGGAAACGCGGCCTGTATCGTGACGAACGATTTCGCGCCGATCTCGAACTCACGCGGCTCGGTGGCGGTGGTTTTCGTTTTCAGCGACCACGAACGCTTCGCGGGTTCGTCGCCGTAATTCCGGATGATGGCCTGCCAAGTGAGCGCGCCTTCCTTTTCCGCGAAGCTGATCCCCGTGAAGCCGACGTTCCCCAGCGGCCTGCCGACGGAAACGAGCCGCGAATCGTAAGGCAGCGACTCGGCGGGCGTATCGGTGAGGAAGATCACGATCCCTTCCTTCGAGACGATGGAGCGTGCGAGCCGCAGTGAGTACGATGGATCCAGTAGTCCGCCGTCCGGCGTGAAGCCTTCCAACGCTGCAAGCATTTCCTCGACCGATGAGCCCGCATAAAGCCTGTCCGCGCCCGGCGTCGAGGGCATCAGGGTCAGCTCCAATGCGGTCGCGCTGCCTTGCAGCTTCGGCACCATTTCCTTCAGCGTGGCGACGGCTTCCTTTTTGAAAACGGTCATGGAGGCGGAGCCATCCACCACGATGGCGACGCGCTGGACGGAGTTCTCCTTTTTGAAACGGGGCTCGGAAAGCAGCCACGCCAGCAGCAGCACGGCGAGGAGTTGCATCCAAAGCGGCACGGAGGGGATGAGCCGCTCGAAGCGCCGTCCCGATGTGGCCTCACGCTGCGTGCGCTCTAAAAGAAACAGCGTCGAGACCGGCAGCGTGATCGATTTCCGCTGGAGGAAATGGATCGCCAGGATCGCCGGGATGGCGAGCAGGCTGAGTAGGCCGAGGGGATTACCGAACATGGCGGGAGAAAGTATTAAATCCTAAGCACGAAATTCTAAAGGGGAGAGGGAAGATTGAAGTCCGAAGGTTTAAGCACAAAATTCTAAGGGTAGAGGGAAGATTGAAATCCGAAGGTTTAAGCACGAAATTCTAAAGGGTAGAGGGAAGATTGAAATCCGAAGGTTTAAGCACGAAATTCTAAAGGGTAGAGGGAAGATGAGAGAATCTAAGAAGAGGATTTGCGCTGGATGGTGGCGAGTATGCGGACGAGTTCGTCGGATTCCTTGTGGAGTGTGCGGAGTTGTTCGATGAGGGAGGGTTCCTTGGAGGTCGCACCAAGGAGCCGGAGCCAAAGCTTGCTTTCGGCGGCTTCCTTTCTGGCGATGCCGATCTTGTGGATGAAGTCGGGCTTGGAGACGGCGTTATTGGCTTCCGTGTAGTTGGCGGCGATGGAACCCGAAGAGCGCAGCAACTGGTTCACATCCGTCCACTGGACCGGCTTCCACGTCTGCTCGGAAACACAGGTCCTAACCGCGAGCGCGAACCGGAACGTCCGCTCTTCGAGATCATAGGAACTATCGTCTTCAGCCATCTTATCTTCCTTTAGGATTTCGTGCTTAGAATTTCGTGCTTCCGGACTACTTCGTTGGTTCGAGCGCTTTGATCGGCAGCGCGTGCTGGTAGAGGGCGGCGATGAGTTCGGTGGCGCAGGGGATGCGGGCGAGGGGGGCTTGGTGGCGGATGGCGGCTTCTTTCCAGAGGTTGAAATGTGACGTATAAGCCTCGCGGTAGCGGCGGAGGGTGGCGGGCTCGATGCGGTGCGGGTGGCGGGTGTGCAGCTCGGCGTCGATGAAATCGTAGTTGCCCGCCCACTGGGGGTTCGCCTCGGCTTCGGTGAACGGCGCGAAGAGGATGGGCGTGCCCTGTTTGTGTCCTAGGGCGCGGAGGATGGGGTTGGGATCGGCGGGGAAAAGGAGATCGGAGAGAAAGACGCGGAGGGCGTGGGAGCGCAGCGGGATGCGGTGAATTTCCGGCGGCGAGGATGGGTTCGCGGGGGCGAGCGCGG
The DNA here is from genome assembly GCA_027485615.1 of Verrucomicrobiaceae bacterium. Lineage (GTDB taxonomy): Bacteria > Verrucomicrobiota > Verrucomicrobiia > Verrucomicrobiales > Akkermansiaceae > Luteolibacter. The sequence goes on along the minus strand of JAIXQS010000017.1, from coordinate 2,051 downwards.
CTACGTCCGCCTGCCAGCGGTTCGTCTTCAGCGTCATGGGATCGATGGCGAGCTGCTTGTCGCCGGACATCGCATAGATGCGGACAGAAGCGCCGGCGGCGAGCGAGGAATTGGTGAGAAAATTCAGCAACTCCGCCGTCCGGCTTGCCTTTTCCGGGGAGAAAAACATCGAGGTCGAGGCATCGAGGATGAGATCGACCACGGGGCGGATCTCCTCGCGGAAAAGTTTCATCGAATACTGCCCGGTGCGCGCGTAGGCTTGCCAGTTGATGTGGCGCGGATCGTCCCCCGGCGAGTAGGCGCGGTGATCCTGGAAGTCCATGGAAGCCCCGGTGCCGGAGCCGGCGAATTCACCGGCGGCACCGCGCCAGACACGCGAACGGAAGGGGAGCCGAAGCATTTAAAATTCAAATTTCAAAATTCAAAGCTCAAGGAAGAGAAGGGGAAGATGTTACTTCGCCTGCGGAAGGATGTAGATCATGCCGCGATTGGCCAGAAGGAAACGCACGAGCCTTACGGAAATAGCCGCCTTGCCGCATTCACGCCATAAGCGGATCTGGAAACGGCGGTGCTCCCTGCCTGATGATCTGAGTTGAACAAGACATCCCGCGTGGCCTCATGGCTGAGGGTGGCGGCGTGGGCGGGATCGGAACCGGCGGCGTTGCGGGTGAGGGTGTAGGGCGTGAAATTGCGCTGAGTTGTCTCAAGAAACCTGCATTCGTAAGTGGATGTGCTTAGGAATATCAAAAAGAAGAACCTGACCCGAATAATGGTTGGGAGCAAATGCGGTGTGGTCAACTAAGCTGCTGTCCGGGCGGATGTGGCGCTGCGTATTTCCTATGTCCCTTTAAATATATCATGTCAAATAGATAGATATCGACTAAAATACAATAGTAAATTATTTTCCCCAAATTTTTTTATATCTTTAGATGTATGCACTGGATTTAAAACCGATTTCCATTCTCGGTTTTTATTTTCATAGTATAAAAAATACGTGTTAAGATCCTGAAGACCGTCCTCAGGTGTTGCACGTATGGGAATAATATCTAAATTTAGATTTTTTATAAAAGCCGGATCCAGTACCTTTTGTAATTTAAATTCAATATTACTATTTTTAGTATCAAATTTTGATATAAAATACAAAAAAACGTCGGGGCTTATAACCAATAATCCATGGTATTCTACTTTACTACCAGCAATCCATCCGCCACTCCGAATGATGAAAGCCTTCTCGCATCCTAGTGAGATAGGAATCCCCTTAACGATATCTTCATGAAAATCATCTGCAGGTATTTCATTTGCCGCAGAAGATACAAATAAGAACAATAAGTTAATATAAATTAAAAATAATTTTTTCATTCTAAGAATTAAGGTTTGGGTGGCGTACCATATCCACTATCGGTGTCATGAGAGCCTTCATTTGCCAGATGAATAAGAATTAATGCATTGTAATAATGATTTAGTGTTTCAGCCTGAAAATGGGCTTCTAGCCTCGAATCATAACATGTTTTTTCGCTGATGATACTATTTTTCACTTCGGTGAATCTTTTTGAAAGTGCGTGATAATGCTCAATTTCATGCTCTAATACTGTTATGAGACCTTTTCCATCGCGAACTATTTGATGTTGATCATACAAAATTTTTGGGCCGGTAATTACTGTAAGTACCGCTTGTAAACAGCATTTTGACTCCTCCGCTATTGAAATTGTTGCTACTATAGCAAATTGCGTTTGACCATAAACCCCTCGTGGGAGCATTCCCTCAATAAATTCGATGGGCTTTTCTTCCCACCCATCAACTGGAATCAGTCCAAGATGATCGACGTAATTTAAAGAGTTATTCCCTACGAACCCATACAGGTTGATTCTGCCTTTTTCCCCGATCGGATCGCGAGATGGCCAGCGGCCTGTCTGCGGGTCGTAGTAGCGGTATCCGTAGTACGTAACACCCATGGTTTTGGGCTTGGGGTTCCGATGGTGTAACACTTTGGTAGCCAACGGTTTACCTGAATATCCGCTCTTGGCTGGCCTCAACCTCAATGCGCCGAGATT
>JAIXQS010000162.1 GCA_027485615.1 Verrucomicrobiaceae bacterium | reverse complement strand
GGCGACCTTTCGGAAAGCCGCCGCAGCACCCTTTGGTCCCTCGTTGATGTAATTTATGAGGCCGTAGGCGTATCCCCGCTCCATCTCGGTGCCCTCCCCGTTCTTGATCAGTTCGATCATGCGGCTTATTGTCGCCAGGCGTTGTGTGTGCGTTTCGGGCGAAGGGGATAGCATCGACATCGCCATACCCCAGTGCGCCATCAGGCACTGCGGATCTTCCCGCAGGGCGACGGCGAAATGGCGCATCGCTTCGAATTCCCAGCCTCCGTGGAGGTGATTGAGGCCTTGGAGGGTGTGTTTCTGGGCTTTTTCGTTGGCCGCGCTGATTGCGGTCACGAGCCCCTTTTGAAAGGGGAAAAGGGAAGGCGGGCCGAGTTTCGAAACCGGTTCCGGTATGCAGGCCTCGATGCCAGGCGGTTGCGCGGCGACCTGTTTCCCCGGCTCTTCCGCCTGCCCATGAGCGAGGCCGAATCCGGTGAGGAGCAAGAGAACCAGAAGTTGTTTCGGCATAGCCGGTAAGATGGAGGAGACGCCTTCCTTTCCAAGCAAAATGACGCTCGCCCCGCTCCGGAAAGCACCCTAGTCTCCCGGCATGAAGCTTGGTGTGATCGGTTGCGGGAAAATGGGAACCGCTTTGGTGCAGGGTGCGATCCGCGCCGGCGTGGTGAAGTCCGGAGAGGTGATCGGGACGGATCTGATCGCGGCCGCGGCGCAGAATTTCTCGGATTCAACCGGCGCGGGAACCACCGCGGACATCGGAGAGGTGCTGCGTGCGAGTGATGTGATCCTGCTCTGCACGAAGCCGCAGGATATCCGTGCGGCGCTGGCTGATTTCAAGGCCGATGCGTCTTCCGGAAAGCTGCTGATCTCGATCGCGGCGGGTGTCAGGCTGGCTGACATCGAGAACATGGCACCCGACTCGGTGCGTGTGATCCGGACCATGCCGAACACGCCCGCGCTGGTCGGTAAGGGCGCTGCCGCGTATTGCCTTGGCAGCCGTTGCCGGGATGGCGATGAGGCCGTGGTCGTATCGCTTCTCGATGCCGTCGGATTGGCCGTTCCCGTTCCCGAAAAACTGATGGACGCCGTTACGGGGCTTTCCGGTAGCGGACCCGCTTACGCTTATCTGGTGATCGAGGCCTTGGCGGATGGCGGCGTCATGGCCGGGCTTCCGCGCGCCGACGCGATCAGGCTCGCCGCGCAGACCGTGAGCGGTGCGGCTGAGATGGTGCTGCGCACCGGCGACCATCCCGCGAAGCTCAAAGACATGGTCACCTCCCCGGGTGGGACGACGATCGCCGGTTTGTCCGTGCTGGAGGGCAGGAATGTCCGCTCGGCGCTGATCGATGCCGTGATGGCTGCATCCGCGCGATCCGCCGAGCTCGGCAGGGGTTGAGGGCGTGGCCCATGCGCCGCGCAATTTCCTCTTCCACCCCGCGTCAAAGCCCCTATGTTCTCGCCATGACGAAGCGTATTCCTTATTTGTTGGCCGCAGCGGCTCTTGCGGCGCTGTCCGTCTCCTGTGGCAACGACGACGAAGTGATCAAGCTCGCCGGAAACACCCAGGCGGCATCTGAGGAAGGCGAGGTGCTTTATGCCAAGGCCAAGGCGGCCGATGAGGCCGGGAATAGCTCCTCCGCCATCAAACAATATGAAAAAATGGCCGACAAGTATTCCTTCGCTCCCTCCGCAGCGCAGGCGCGTTTCCGCCAGGCGGAGCTACTCGAACAGAAAGGCGACATCCAGAAATCCTTCGAAGCCTATCAGAAATTCCTCACCCGATACCAGAGCAGCGGCCTGTATGCCAAGGCTCTCGAGCGACAGGCCCGGATGGCCCAATCGGCTGCGGACGGTGACGTGAAGTCGTCCTTCGCCGGCCTAAAGACCAGGCTTTCCATTGAGAAAACCGTCGAGATGCTGGCGGCTGTCCGCGACAACGCACCGCGCTCGGACACGTCCGCGAAGGCGCAGTTCACGATCGGCGAACTTTACCAAGGGAAGAAGGAGTCGAAGGAGGCCATCGAGGCGTTCCGCAAACTGGTCCGTGACCAGCCGGAAAGTTCCTACGCGCCGGAAGCGCTGTTCCGCGTCGGAGTCGTGCTGATGGAGGAGGCGGACCGCGGCAACCGAAACCAGGCGACCCTGGAGCTTTCCCGCGAGGCGTTCAGCGATTATCTGCTGCAGTATCCCGGACACTCGAAAAATGCGGAAGCCCGCAAGATGTCGGGTGACATCGGCGGACGCGAGATCAACCGCTCGCTGGAGATCGCGAAGTTTTATGACGACTCGGGCCAGACCGAATCCGCCAAAATCTATTACCGCGAGGTTCTGAAGCGTGCCGGCTCCGGTGATGCGCACGATAAGGCGAAATCCCGCCTCAAAGCTCTCGGTGAGTAGCGATTACCCCACCATTTTCCCATGAGATTCGCACTGATGCTTCTGATCGCACTGCCGATGGTTTCCTGCGCCGGGTATAGGCTCGGCGGGGCGAAGCCGCCTTCCCTCGCCGGGGTGAAATCGATCGCCGTCCCCATGTTTTCCAACGGCACCCAGGAACCCCGTGCCGAGGCTCTCGCCACCACGGCGGTGACCGATGCATTGGTGCTGGACGGAACCTACCGCCTTGCCGACCGCGATAGTGCCGACGCGGTGCTTGAAGGAACGCTGGGATCAATCCGATATTCCACATTGCGCAGTTCCAGGCTGGATTCCCTGCTGGCCGAGGAACTGACGAACGAGGTCCGGATAAGCTGGACGCTGCGCGACGCGAGGGATCCGACGAAAATCCTCGCCAGCGGAAACAGCAGCGGTCACAGCAGTTTTTTTGCGGATTCGAACCTGCAGACAGCCAGAAGGAATGCCCTGCCAGACGCTTTCGGAAGGGCGGGGAGGAACCTGGTATCAAGTCTTTCTTCCGGCTTCTAGGCAGATATGGATTGATTCTTTCGGAGCTTGCAGGCGCAGCGACGCCCATTGTACTTACTTGGGAATACATTCGAGTTTAGCTGATGAATCCGGACAATCATGATGCCAATAGCCACGCTCCTCCGGTTTCGCCGGGGGACGATTGGGGTGATCTGGATAAGGTGTCATCGCCGCAGCAAATGGGGTTGCCGCCGAGAAGGATGGAGCGGGGAATTCCGACAATGCGCGAGCCGATTTATTCATCCATCCGGAGGCGCTCTCCCAATTTTGATCCGAGCGATGATGGCGGGCCCGAATCCGCCGAACCTTTGTCGGAAGGTTCCGCCGGCGCCCGGCCGGCCGCAACCGAAGCGCCGGAAACGCCGCCAGCCCGGAACACGGAACAACTGACGCCGTCCTTGATCACGAAGATCACAGTTGATGCTGATTTGAGCGGGTTCCCGGCAAATGATGCGGTGGCGGGTGATGCTTTCGGAGTGAACCCACAGGAGGAGCGGGTCGCGCGCCCGGGGGCGATGCTTTACGGAGGCAACAAGCACTTCCGCGTGAATGAAATCAAGGCGCAACGCCCGGATGACAGGTGGGTTTCCAAAACGCCTCCGAAAATCAGCAAGAGAGCAGGAAAAAGAGTTTCCAACGAAGCCCTGATGCACGGTGGCCAACCTGACAGCGAGAACGCGGGCGCTGCGGATAGGAAGAGTTTCTCATTATCCTTTTTATGGATGGTAAGCGCCGGTGCAGGAGTCACCCTGATTGTCGTCGCAGCGATCCTATTGAACCGCCCTAGCCAAGGAGTTTCCGAACTGGGCAAGCAATCGTTTTTCGGTAACATTAAGCCCGACAGGATTTACCAGGAAGGCGAGTTCAAGGGCGGCCAAGCGCTTGATTCGCTGATAAACGGAGAAGTTCGGGCGAAAGGAATTTTTGCGGTCTATGCGACTTCAAAGTCAGTGGAAAACTTCATCGGAACGGTTTATAAGGCCGAGAAAAACGGCGAAATGATTGCCGGGCGGTGGAAACCTTTGGGTATGGTTGCCGGATGGAAGCCGGACGATAACTGCACATGGGTTGTCATGGAAGAGGGAGGCATTAAGTTCGGCGTGCTATCCGGATTTCTCTCCGATTCCTCGGGTTTCAGGGCGGTGTTCAGGCTGGAGGGCGATAGCATGAAAATGGATTGGAAAGCCTCAACCGGCTACTGCTCCGCGGATTACCCTGAACTCAAGCGGGGGTTGGGCGACGGCAGGGAGATACGCGCCATCCTGTCGCCGGGAGATTTTCATACGTATGTGCTATCTGAAGATGTATACCGCTGCTACGCGTTGCAGGCACCAGACAGGAAAGAAAAGGTATGGGGCTACACGAAGCTCAACGGTGCGAATGATGTGATGCTCTATTCCCAGTTCCTTCCCAGCGAGTTGACCGGCGAGATGCTGGGCGAAATGCCCATGTTGCTGGTCTTGGAACGCGGCCGTGCCGAGTCCTTGCCGAACCAGTGGATGATCAGCAAAGTAGTCAGGTTGAACTGGCTTGATGAATAAACCAAATGAACAGCCCGATGAACAAAGGATGGTATCACTGCGGTCGCTGCGGCTCCGTCTTCCAGTCCGATATCGGGGTGGAGGAGGACAGGTCATGCACGGAATGCGGTCTCAAGGCGGCCACTGGCATTTGGCCCGTGCATGAGAATCGCATGACAGGTCGTGAGAGGGACATGTCCGTGTTCGACAGGACGGGTGAGTCATTAACCGGGAGCGGCCATAGGGCCGTACGGAAGAAACGAAAAAATGGCGGCACGCTGAAACTCATCGTCTGTTGGGCGGTTCTCATGTCCCTGTTGGTATGGAAACGGAATTACGACATGCGCCATAAGTCGGGTGCATATGCGGCCTCTGAAAATGACGCCGTAAACTTTGCCGAAGGCTCGATGGCGGACGAGCGCATCGCTCTTCTCAGCCGGGCGATGCCCGACTGCCACAGGGCGCTAATTGGTTTCCTGACCGGAGGCACCCCCGAGATTCGCAACCAGTTTGTGGCAGATCCCATCGAAACGGCCGGTATTATGGCCCGGTTCTACAAGAACAATCCCTTTCCGAGCCTGGAGGTTGCCGATCTCAGAAGAACGAGCCAGCAGCCGATCAAAGTGGGTGAAGAGTGGATGATCGAGACCCGTTGGAATGATGGAAAGGGGCAGGAAATTGATGCGGTTTTCCGCAGGAACGGGTCGATTTGGAAACTCGACTGGGAACATTTCATCCGATACGGCGATTACTCATGGCCGCTTTTTCTGGCGGGGGAGGGGCCGGAGGAAGTTGAGTTCCGGTTGCTGGCTAGAAAGGTGACGGCCAGGGACAAGGCGGAAGATGACAGTTCGCGCCTACGGTTCATATTGTTATCGCCCGTGTTTGGCAAACCCGCCGAGTTCGGCGTGGAATCGCCCGAGTTCGTGGTAAACCGTTACAGCGAAGAGGGATTGTTGCTGGAAGCGGCATTCGAGTCGAAGCAGTCCGGAAAGTCGATTTTCGGGGGGGAGCTATTGCCCATGGAACCCGAGAATCTGGTAAGGGTGCGAGTCCGTATCAAACGGGGTGTGTTCGCCGGCGCCAGGAGCTTCGAACTGGAAAAGGTGATGGCTTGCCACTGGATCGGTGCCGATGATCCGGGCTTCGATCTGAAAAAGCTGAAAGACGACCTTTTCACCACCGATTGAGCCGCGGCGGAAACCGCTCAACGTTTCATTGCTCTCCTCATGTAGGGGAGCGGTTCCGTCTCCGGAAACCAGTGCTGGAAGGCTATGGCTCCCTGGTGGATGAGCAGGCTCAAGCCGTTGTCAGTCTTGCAACCGGCGCGCTTGGCGGCTTGGAGAAACGGGGTTTCGGGCGGTTGGTAGATCGTGTCGTAGGCGCGGGAATCTGCGGCAAAATAGCTGTCGGGGATCACTTGGCCGTCGGTGTTTTTCAGCCCGAGCGAGGTGGTCTGGACAATCAGATCGGCGCGTTGGCAATGATCCCGGAGGTCAGCATCCATGAAACCAAAGGTGCGGATTTCGGTGCTAGGTGAGACGTCGCGCAGCCTTTTCGCCAGAGACACGGCCTTTGCCAAATCCCTGTTTACCAAGGTGAGTTCCGCAGGCTTTTCGAGCGCACACTGCGTCGCGATAGCCTGTCCGGCTCCCCCACCCGCTCCCAGGATCACGGTTTTTGATTTTCCGAGGACTAGCCCGAACGAATCGGAAATCGCCGCCCTGAATCCCGGCCCGTCGGTGTTGTAACCGATGATCGCGCCGTCCTTGAATCGCACCGTATTGACCGCGCCGAGAAGCCGTGCCTGGGCGGTGATTTCGGTACAGCAATCCATCGCCTCGAGCTTATGGGGAACCGTCACGTTGCAGCCGATGAAACCCAGCTCCGCCATCATCGCAAACGCTTCGCGCAGTCTCCCTGGATCGATCTCCAGCCGGATGTAGGTCGCGTTTATGCCGAGGGCGTCAAGGGCGGGCTGGTGGAGCTGTGGCGAGGCTGAGTGGGAAACCGGTTGACCCAGTACGGCAAGGCGTGCGGGCTTCGTGCCGCTCGCGGCCTGCGGGAGTGTTTCCAGGGTGTGGAACGTATGCATGGGGCTAGCTGATGGGTGTGAGGGATTGGATGCATTCCTTGAGCCGCTTGGCCGACCATTGGCCGGGCGCAGTGGCATTTTCACCCACGAATCCGTAGTTCAATACGCTTCCAGCCTGGGCGCAAAGCAGGCGTGAAACGGGAGCCAGCCCGCCCATTCCCATGGTCGACAGCGGGATGCCTTGGTCGCTCATCTGGAACCTTGCGAGTGCGGCGACCTCATCCGGTGTGCGGAGGTATGCGGCGGCCTTGAATGCAGCTGCACCTGCTTTCTTCGCGGTCTCGGCGCGGGTTACCAGCTCCTGCTCGGATGGAAGTTTCTTGAAATCGTGGTATGAGGCGATCCATGGGATTCCCTGCGCGGTGATTTCGGAAATGAGTCCTTCCATAGAAGGGGCGGAAATCGCCTCGATGTCGATCATGCAGGCGTCCGGCAGCGCGGCGCGAAGCAACGATGTGCGGATGGAAAGATCGAGGTCAAAAGGGGAACCTTCCGCATGGCAGCGCGCCGTGAAAAGGAGCGGGAAGGGGAGTAGATGCCGCCAGAGGTCGTTTCCCTTCTTGAGAAACCCGGCATGGAAAAGATCCAGCCGAATCTCCGCAAGATCGCATTGTCCGGCCAGCGATCCGGGCGTAGCTTCCGCGAGCGCGGCGGCATCACCGATGCTTCCGACGACTAGTGGGCATGATCCCGGAAAGGTGAAATGCGGACGCGGCATGCGCACAGTGAAGCCACCGCGAGAACCATTCGTCAATGGCTTGTGGGGATTCGGGTATGAAACAACACCGATGCCTGAGAAAAAGTTGCGCCCGCCTGTCCTTTTATCTGGTCAACCCGCCGTCCTGTTCCCTAATTTCCTTTGAAACCCGAAGCATATGCGTATGATACGAAACAATCTCCTGAGAGCTATTTCTTGCGCCGTGATTGGCATTCTTTCTCATCCTGTGGCGAATGCCCAATCCTACAAGGTGGAGGGTGAGAAGCCCGATTTCGAAGACATCGTCTCACCGGATCTCGGTGGATCGAAAAACGGTTTCAAACCGAAGGAATGGCTTGAAATCGAAGCCAAAATCAAGGTGGACATGTCACCCTCACCGCGCTCCAAGACCGCGGACCGCATCCTTGTGAAATGGTATGTCGCCGTCGAGAATCCCGACAAGCAAGGAACCTACCTGCTGCTCACGAAAGACATCACCCACGTCAACATCCCGCTCGGGGAGGATGTTTTCAGCTCCGTTTATCTCTCGCCTTCGTCCGTCCGTCGCCTCACCGGTGGGGATCGTGCCGGAAAGAGCCTGGTCTACGCGGTCGGCTACGAAGTCCTCGTGAATGGCGTCAAAGTCGCCGCAGAAACCAGCAATCTCAAAGTCGACTGGTGGAATTCCGCCTCAGACAAGATTTCCCGCAGCGAGACTGTTCCCCTGCTCGACAAGAGCGAATCCGCCTTTGCGCACATGTGGTGGGATCGATACGCGGAAATTTCCAAGGAGAAATACTGATCCGCCCGGTTTGCTCCGCCCGCTGTTTGACATCACACAAGTTTCACTGATCGCATCATCACCATGGCTGATACCCAGATTACCGTAGCCCTAAACCTTGGCTCCCAACGCATTTCCATGGCCGTCTTCGAAGCGTCGAAGGGCGGCGGCTTTATCCTGAAAGGGTTTGAGACGGACACCATCATAGCCGATCCCGCCTTCGAGGCTTCGAGGGAGGCTCAGATACGGGTCGCGCTGGAAGAGCTTGTGGAAAAGCTGAACGTATCCAAGTCCAAGGTGCGCTATGCGATCGCTGGTCAATCCGTCTTCACCCGTTTCGTCAAACTGCCGCCTCTGCAGGATGACAACATCGAGCAGATCGTAACTTTCGAGGCTCAACAGCACGTTCCGTTCCCGATCAACGAGGTTGTCTGGGACTATGAGATGCTCGAGGGCGGGGATGAAAAGGAGGTGGTCATCGTTGCCATCAAGGAGGATGCGCTGGATGAGATCAACGACACGGTGAGGGAATCCGGGCTGTCCACCCTGGAGGTGGATGTCGCTCCGATGGCCCTATACAACGCATACCGCTACGCATACGGGGCTCCGGACGAACCCACCCTGCTCATCGATATTGGCGCGAAAACCAGCAACCTGCTCTACATCGAGGGCAAGCGCTTTTTCACCCGTAGCGTTGCGATAGGCGGTGCCTCGGTCAGCGCGGCGATCGCCAAGGAATACAACATCACTTTCCCTGAGGCGGAGCACCAAAAGATCACCAACGGGCTTGTGGCGCTTGGCGGTGGACACACCGAAACGATGGACGAGTCCCTCGCGGCGCTCGCGATGGTCATCCGCAATGCACTGACCCGGCTTCCGGCTGAAATCGCCCGTACTACGAACTATTACCGCAGCCAGCACGCCGGTAACACGCCCAGGAAAGTCCTCCTTGCCGGTGGGGGCGCCAACCTGCCTTACACGCTCGAATTTTTCCAGGAGAAGCTTGGCATCCCCGTCGAGTTTTTCAACCCGCTTGGCCAAATCGCCATAGGCAGGGGAGTGAATGTCGACACCGTCAGTCGTGAAGCCCATACCATGGGCGAACTGGTGGGACTGGGTCTGCGCGGGATCGGCAAATCGACGATCAACATCGATCTTGTCCCATCCGCCGTCGAACTCGCCCGTGCCGAGTCGAAACGCAAGCCGTTCCTGATCGCGGCCGCCGCGCTCCTGCTGGTCGGTTTCTCGGCATGGGCCGCCTTCCAATTCGTCGCAAAAGGCAGGGCGGAGGACAGGCAGATCACCATGTCGGATACGCGCGATACTCTCGCTCCCGTCGAATTCCAGATCCGCAAGCTGCTAAAAGTGGAGGAGGACTTGGAACGCGTTGCCAACTCATACACAAATATTGAGACTGACCACGCGTTCTGGTTCGACCTGATCGAGGAACTGAACGGCGCATTCGCCAGCGATTCCCTGTGGCTCACTGAAATGAGCCCGTTGTACGATTATAACCCTCTCGCCCAGCAGGCGGCCGGTGTTCCCAAAACTGGTGCGCGGCCCGTTGTGAAACCCGATTTTGCGGGAGGCCAAGGCAATGGCAGCTCGGTTTCCGAACCGGCCGCGCCACCGGCGGGCAGTCAGCCGAACAACAGGCCGAAGCAACCCCAGGCTGCCCCCGCGGCCAACGCGATCCTGATCAAGGGCTTCTGGCGGGAAAATGCCCAAACCCAGAATATCGTTTCCGATCGCCTCAAGCGCCTCCGTGAGAATTCCACCGCATTCCGCTTCACCGCAAAAACGCCGGACGGCAAGGATGTGCCGCTAAGCGACGAACAGATCATCATCAAGCTGTCCAGCAGCGCCGACAACGAGGGCGATTTGGCTTTTCCCTTCGAAATCATCCTGCCTCTCGCCCGTCCGGTCGCTGTAAGGTAAGCGGAACACTTTCCCAAAAAAGACTTCTATGAATTGGATCAAGAGCAACCCGTTCGTTTCCGGATTGGCAGGAATCACCATCCTGCTTTGCGGCATACTGTTTTTTCTCGCGTCAAAATGGGGAACCCAATACGAGGAAGCCAAGGCCGGTTTCGACGATGCCTACCTGGGTGTCACCACGGCCGAAAGCATCGCCCTCTATCCCACGGCCGATCTCCGCGACGGTAAAAGCAAGGCGCTGACCGAACACCGCGAGGCGCTTGGCGACATGGCGAAACTGTTCGATGCATACCGTCCAGAAAAGACCGAAAACATTACCCCCCAAGCATTCACGGATCGGCTGCTGACGGCGAACGAGCAGGTTTCCAAGGCCTTCGGTGAAACCGCGCTGCCGGAAAACTTCTTCCTCGGGTTCGAGTCGTATCGCACCCAGCTCGCCAAGGGCGACGCGACCGGCACGCTCCTGTATCAGATGGATGGCGTGAAGGCGGCGCTCCTGGGTTTGGCGGAGGCCCGCCCCAGCGCCTTGCTCAAGGTGTTCCGGGTTGCCGTTCCGGAGGAGACGGGGGGCAACTTCCAACCGGCTCCGAATGACGTTGCGAGATTCTTTTCCTGCGAGGTCACTTTCAAAGGCTCCGAGCAGTCGGCAAGGGATTTCCTGGACTCGCTCGGCGCGACGGATTCCCATTATTTCATCATCCGCACCCTGAGGATCCAGAATGAGCGCGAAACCCCGCCTCAGGTTTCGGATGCGGAATTTGAGACTAGCGTGGCCGAGGAAGCGACTGTCGCACCCGCCAACCCGTTCGGAGACGCGTTTTTCGAAGAGCCCGCTGTCGCGGAAGAACCCGCTGCGCCCGCCGGAGATGCTGCGCCCGCCGGAGATGCTGCGCCCGCCGGAGATGCTGCGCCAGGGGCCGCCGAACCCGAGGTTCCCGCCCCGCCCGCCGCTGAGCTGGATACTTCCCGTATCCTTGCGCAAGTGCTGGGGAACGAGGAACTCATCGTTTTCGTTCGCTTCGATATCGCCATGTTCCTGCCATCCAAGGAACTCCCCAAACCCTGATTAAGCATCATTCCCCATCATGTCCTGGATCTCAGAAAATTACGAAAAGGTGGCCGTAGGAGCCGCCGTCCTCGCGGCGACCGGCCTGGCTTACGCGGGTTGGAGCAAGCTCGGTTCCGTAGAGTTGGATTTCGGCAGCGTACCCAAAGGCAAGCCTCCCGAGAGTGATCCGGGCGTGAAAAATGCCGGCATGGTGGCCAAAACGAAATCCTCATTTCAGCTCAAGCGGGAATGGACAAAGGTCGAGGATGAGGGGCGTCCCGTAGATCTTTTCACCGGTATCGCGCTTTTCGTGAACAAGAACGATCAGAAAAAACCTGTGGATCCGATCGATGGAGCGCCGATTCATCCGCCGATCCCGAACAGTTGGTGGCTTGAATACCGCATCGACCCCGGCTTCGGGGATTCGCCGCTGCGCGATGCCGACGAGGATGGTTTCTCCAACAAGGATGAATTCGCCGCCAAGACGGATCCAAGCAACACGAAAGACTTTCCGGCGCTCATCACGAAGCTCACTTACATCGGCGACGAGTCGGTGCAATGGGTCCTGCGCCCCGGCTTCGAGGCGGCCGGCGGAAGCTTCACTTTCACTTACGGCGACGGCAAAGCGGGCAATAAGGTCGGCGCGGCCAACCCCGTGCCCCCAGGCGGGATTTTCTTTGAAAAGGGGCCGGCCATGGGAAGGTTCAAGCTGCTCGGTTCCGAAAAGCGGAGGGTGATGAACGAGGCGATCCAGGCCGAGGAGGAAATCACCTACGTCCGCGTCGAGGATCAGAAGCCGAACAAGAAAGGGGACGTTTATGAGATCCCCGCCTCGTTCCGCACTGCGGACCAGCGTAAGCACGCCCGCTTCGACCGCACCGCTGTCCTGTCTCTCCAAGCCCTCGGCCTTTCCGGCCAGGAGTTCAGGGTCGAGGAAAACACCTCCTTTGCGTTGCCCTTGGGTGATGGCAAGAAGCCCTACAGGATGAAGGAAGTGACACCGGAACGCATCGTGATCGAGTTCACCGGCGGGGACGGCAAGGTGCAGACCTACGACATCATGAAAGGCGCGACCGGTCCCGCCGCTCCTTGAACCCGCATCATCAAGTTTCTTTAAAAAGCTCTTTCCAAATTACGCAAACACAGACAAAACAACTCCGCTCTTTATGCAAAAAACGCCTACACACTACACCAGCCGAACAGCTGCAACGCTGATGGCCGTCGCCGCCACCATGCCATTCACGATTTCCTCGGCAGACGCTGGCGAGGGATACTCCGGGATGAGCGGGCTCGCGCAGCGTGAGATCATCCGCCGCCAAGAGGCTGTCGCCGAGGCGGATCGCATGTTCATCGAAGGTCGCGAGGCCTATGCGAAGGCCGATTTCCAGAAGGCGGTCGACAAGTTCCGGTCCGCCCTCAGCACCCTGCCGGAAGCACCCACCCTCGCCGACCGCCGTGCCAGCTACACCGAGCATCTTGCGGACTCCAGCGTCGCGCTCGCACAGCAGTTCCGCAAAGTGGGTAAATACGACGAAGCCCGCGCCCTCCTTGACGGGGTGCTCACCCCCGAGGTCGATCCTGAGAACGCCGCCGCGAAGACGGAACTCGGTTACCTCGATGACCCGATCCGCACCAATCCGGCCCTCACTTTCGAGCACACCAAGAACATCGATGAGGTGCGCCGCGGACTTTACATGGCGCAGGGCAACTTTGATCTCGGCAAGTTCGACGCGGCCAAGGCAAACTACGAATCCGTCCTCCGCATCGATCCATACAACGCCGCCGCCCGCCGCGGCATGGAGAAGATCGCGGCAACGAAAAGCGACTACTACAGGGCCGCTTACGACCACACCCGGTCGGAGCTGCTCATGCAGGTAGACGAGGCATGGGCGCTATCGGTTCCGGCTGATCTTCCCAATCTTGAGATTGGCCCTGATACCTCCAACGCTCCCACCAACGGCGTCGCTTACATTTCCGAAAAACTCCGCCGGATCATCATTCCGAGCATCAATTTCGAGGAGGGGACATCCCTTGAGGAGGCCGTTGATTTCCTGCGCTTGCGGGCCGGTGAACTCGACACCCTGGAAATCAATCCTGAGCAAAAGGGCGTGAACATCGTGATCCAGAGTCCCCGCTCGAATACGGTGGGTGGCGGTGAACTTGACGTCGCCGCCGGAGAGACGGCCCTGCTAGGCGAAAGCGATATCGGGGCGCTGCAGCTCAACAACGCCCTTCGCATCCGCAACGTGCCGCTTGCCACCGCGCTGGAATACATCTGCGAACTGACCGACCCCAAGCTCCGCTTCAAGGTGGATGACTTCGCGGTGACCCTTGTGCCCCAGACCGATACGGGAGAGGAACTCTTCACCCGCACATTCCGCGTGCCGCCCGACTTCGCGGCGAACCTCAATGCCAACGGTGGTGAACCCGCCGGTGAAGAGGATCCTTTCGCAGCTGAAAGCAGCACTGGTGGCGGGCTGTTGAAGCCACGCCCGTCCATCCTGGAACTTCTCAAACAATCCGGCATCGTTTTCCCGGAGGGTAGTGCGGCCACCCTTGGTGCCGGTGGCTCCCTGCTGATCACAAACACACCTTCTGAACTCGACAAGATCGAGCAGCTGATCGTTGCGATCTCCACGGCGCCGAAACAGGTGAAGATCACCACCAAGTTTGTCGAGATCAGTCAGGAGAACAACGACGAGCTCGGCTTTGACTGGATCGTCACCCCCTTCGGCCTGTCCGCGAACAATGTGTTCGGCACAGGTGGCACGATCGGCAACGGTGGCAGCAAAACCGGGGCGGACTTCGTCAGCCCGGTCAATGGCACTTCGATTCCCGGAATCCCGGCAGGTCAGTCGGAGGTCAGCAACATCGTTACCGGCGGCCTTCGCAGCGGTGACCAGGCGGTGAACCGGAATAGCATCGACGCGATCATCAACAATCCGTCCCGAACCGCCCAAGCTGCGAATGTGGCGCCGGGTATCCTGGGTGTCACGGGACTTTTCTCTGACGGCCAGGTGCAGGTGATCATGCGCGGACTTGCCCAGAAAAAGGGCACCGATCTTATGACCGCTCCTTCGGTCACGGCACGCTCCGGCCAGAAGGCGACCATCGAGGTTATCCGCGAATTTATTTATCCCACCGAATACGAACCCCCGGAACTCCCCTCGTCCGGTGGAGGCAACACTGGCGGCACCACGGTCATCGCAATCGCCACCCCCGCTACACCCACAGCATTCGAGACGAAAAATCTCGGGGTCACTCTGGAGATCGAGCCTAGTATTGTTGAGAACGACTTCATGATCGATCTCCGGTTCCTCCCGGAAATCGTCGAGTTCGAGGGCTTCATCAACTACGGCAGCCCGATCCTTTCGCCAGGAACGGACATCTTTGGAAACGCGGTTAGCTCGGTGATTACCGAAAACCGTATCGAGATGCCGGTCTTCTCCAAACGTAGCGTCAACACTTCGCTCACGATCTATGACGGTTACACCGTCGCTGTCGGCGGCCTGATGCGCGAAGACGTGCAGACCGTGGAGGACAAAGTGCCGATTCTCGGTGACATTCCCCTCATCGGACGTCTCTTCCAATCGGAAGGTGAAAACCGGATCAAGAGCAACCTGATCATCTTCGTGACCGCGCAGATCATCGATGCCACCGGCGCTCCGCTTCGCGGCGATTCGGGCGGATCGGTTCCTGTCACGGCTCCTGTCGGCGAGTTCGATGGCGGTGTCCTTCCCGCACCCCTCGACCTTCCCGAATAAGGAATATATAGGACGGACTTTCGGGGCGGGAGGAAACTCCCGCCCTTTTTCGTGGACTGCATCCGCGTCCGGGGCGTTTATTTCGCCATGGCCAAGAGGGGTATTGTCATTGTCCTTGATTCGGTCGGATGCGGGGGGGCCCCGGATGCCGCATTGTATGGCGACGAAGGGGCGGATACCCTAGGGCATCTTTTCGGCGGTTTGCCCGGACTCCGGCTTCCGAGCCTCGATTCATTGGGACTCGCCCGATTGATGGGCAGGAACATCCAGGCTGACATCCGAGGGTTCTCCCATGCCTTCCGCCTGACGGAGTGTTCATCGGGCAAGGATACCACGACCGGACATTGGGAGCTCATGGGCTGCCTGACCGAAGAGCCTTTACTCACTTGCGGGGCATTTCCCGATGATTTCCTGGAAGAGTTGGCGGCAGCGGGTGGAACGGGTTTCATCGGCAACAAGGCGGCTTCCGGAACCGTGATCTTGGAGGAACATGGCGATGAGCATTTACGGACGGGAAAACCCATCCTCTACACCAGCGCGGACAGCGTGCTGCAGATCGCGGCACATGAGGAAAGCTTCGGTCTCGAAAGGCTTTTGGAACTTTGCCTGACGGCGCGACGGATCCTGGGTGAACGCGGTATGCGCGTGGGCCGCGTGATCGCACGGCCTTTTCTCGGGGACTCCGCATCGGGCTTCAGGAGAACGGCGAACCGACACGATTATTCCCTGGTGCCCGGCGAAACAGCATTGGATCGGTTGGGATCGCGCGGGGTGAAGGTGATCGGTGTCGGCAAGATTTCGGACATTTTCGCAGGCAGAGGGATTTGTGAATCCCACCCCACCAAGGACAACCGGGCGGGAATGGACGAGATCGACCGGCTTTGGTCGGCTCCAGCTGATGGGGACTGCTTCGTCCTGGCGAATCTCGTGGATTTCGATTCGCTTTACGGCCATCGCCGCGATCCGTCAGGATACGCGAAGTGCCTGATGGAGTTCGACGATTGGCTGGGTGCTTTCCTCGGCAAAATCGGGGCGGAGGATCTGCTCATCATCACAGCCGATCATGGCAACGATCCCTATCACCGGGGCACCGATCACACGCGTGAGCAGGTTCCTTGCCTGTTGGCCGGCGGCGGGAACTTCGATCCCGGGAATATGTATGTCTTTTCCGATGTGGCCCGCGTCGTGGAGTCCCATTTCGGCTGAAATGAGAACTTGCCAGCATGCGGAAATTCCAATAATCAGCCTTTTGTCAGAACGGCACAAGTACGGTCTGACGCGCTTCGTCCGGTCCCCAACGCCATGGTCTCGGGAAGCGTCGATTGTGATGGCGTGACTAAAGAAAAATACAAATGGACATCTATGTGGGCAACCTGCCCTACACCGCTACCGAGGAAGACGTTACCGATCTCTTCGCCGCCTACGGCCCCGTTGAACGGGTCAAAATCATTACCGACCGCGAGACGGGCCGCTCCAAAGGCTTCGCATTCGTAACGCTCGGTGATCAAAGCCAGCTGAACGCCTCGATCGAGGCTCTCAACGGGCATGACTTCCAGGGCCGCGCGCTCCGGGTGAACGCTTCGGAACCGAAGGAACCACGTCCGGGCGGTTTCCGTAGTGGTGGCGGCGGTGGTGGCGGCGGCGGCGGATACGGCGGTGAACGCCGTGGCGGTGGCGGCGGTGGTGGTGGCTACAAAGGTGGCGGCGGCGGTTACGGCGGCGGCGGCGGTTACGGCGGAGATCGCCGTGGCGGCGGCGGTGGCTACAAAGGCGGCGGCGGCGGTGGCTACAAAGGCGGCGGCGGTGGTGGCCGCAACAACGACGATTGGGGTTGATCCTTAGGAACCCGAATCCTTTCACGGCACCCGTTTCCCTTGTGGAACGGGTGCTTTTTTATGGAAGATGAATGCGCTGCACGCGGGGTGTGATACCGGTCAGGATTTCCCATGCGATCGTGTCCGCCTGAGCGGCCACGTTGGCCACCGGGATATGGGTGCCGAAAAGCTCCACCTCATCGCCGCAGCGGACGTCGCTATCATCGGGAAGCTCGACCATGATCTGGTCCATGGTCACCCGGCCTATGACCGGATGCTTGGCTCCGCGGATGAAAACCTCCGCACCATTTCCCGAAACGTGGCGCGGATACCCATCCCCGTAACCGATGCCCACCGTGGCGATGCGCGTGGGGCGGGTGGTGACGTAACTGCGCCCGTAGGAAACGCCGTGGCCGGCGGGAAGCGTCCTCACCAGCGTGACGCGGGATTTCAGCGTCATCACGTTTTTCAGGGCTTGCTGGTAGGCCGGGATTGGCGAGATGCCGTAAAGCATCAGGCCGGGACGGGCGAGGTTGCGGCAGCCCACGGGGTAGCCGAGGATGCCCGCGCTGTTGGAAAGGTGCCGCCAGCGGAACCGCTCAGCGCCGCCGAGTTTCTCCACGGTTTCCTCGAAGGAACGGATCTGCCGCCACGTGAACTCCTCGTCCTCATCCGCCGAGGACAGATGTGACGCAATACCCTCGATTTCCAGCGAGTCCATGGCGGCGAGCTTCGCGAAATTTTCCACGATCCCCTCGGCCACGAAACCTCCGCGCCCCATGCCGGTATCGACGGCGATGTGGACGGCGAGCTTCAATCCCCTGCGCTTCGCGATGGCGTTGAACTCCGCCGCCTCTTCGACCGACGAGACGCAGGGTGTGACGTTCCGCGCGACGATCTCCTCGCGCTCCGCTTCCCACGTCGCGCCTAACAGATAGATGCGGGAGGAAACCCCTGCCTCGCGGATGCGGCGGGCCTCGCCGATGTTCGCGACGCCGAGGAACTCGACCCCCGCGCTTTCGAGCATACGCGAGATCATCTCCAGCCCGTGCCCGTATGCCCCGGCTTTCACCACCGCCATGATCCCGCAGCCCGATGCCTTGTGCGCGAAGGCGAGGTTTTCCACGAGGGCGGCGGTGTCGATCTCCACCCATGCGCGCGGCGGGGAGATCGGGAAATCGGTAGGGTTCACGCCGCCGAGACTAGCCGCATGCCGCGTGTCCGCAAGTTCCCGCTTGCCGCTGCGGGGCGGGGCGGGTTGCCTTGCCCATGCGATTTCTGCTGGCGGCCATCACTTTCCTTTCCCCCCTTAGCGGAACTGCGGAGGAGATCCCTGTGCGCGGGATCGCGTGGCCCGCGCTCTCGCCCGATGGGAAAACACTGGCCTTCGAGTGGCTGAACGACATCTGGCTCGCTCCTACAAGCGGAGGCGAGGCAGTGAGGGTGGTGAAAACGCCGGAGCGGGAGGCATATCCGATGTTCTCCCCGGATGGCGGGCGGATTTATTTCGGCTCCGAGGCATCGGGAGCCGTCCAGCTCCATTCCGTGAAATCGGACGGCACCGATTTGCGAATCCATACGGAACATTCGGAAGGAAACATTCCGGAGGCGATCGCGGCGGATGGTTCGTTCGCCATCGTCCGCGGCATTCGCGACAGTGCCGGTTATGAGCCGTCCCGACTTATGAAAGTCGGCCTGGCAACGGACTCCCGCGAGCTGGAAATCTTCGACGCCACGGCGCATGCCGTCTCGATCTCGCCGGATGGGAAACGTTTCCTTTTCTGCCGGGGCGGCGAGCAGCTTTACCGCCCGGGCTATCGCGGATCGCGCGCTTCCTCGATCCACCTTTATGATTCCGCGAAGAACCTATTCACATCCGTAGTCTCGGAGGAAAGCGGCGCACGTTCGCCGCTATGGAAGCCGGACGGGAATGGTTTCTACTATGTTTCCAGTAAGGAAGGGGCGTTCGATGTGTGGGAGGGAGGTTTCGACGGCAAGCCGCACCGCCGCCTGACCTCGATGAGCGATGGCGGGGTCGTGCTGCCCAAGCTCTCGGCGGATGGCAAGGTGATGGTCTTCCGCTCCGGGCAAGGGGTCTTTCGGTTCGAGCCGGAAAGCTCCGCCCCGCCCGTTGCCGTGCGGTTTTTCACGCGGGAAAAACTGCCCGACCGATCCCGGCGCGAGGAACGTGTCACAGGGACTTCCTCTGCGGCGTTTTCGGCGGACGGCGGGCGCATCGTGTTTTCCTCGGCGGGCGACCTCTGGACGATGGCGGCGGGCGAATCCTCCCCGCAGCGCCTGACCGCGACCGATGAAACCGACGAGCGGGAACCGGCGTTTTCCCCCGACGGCAAGGAAATCCTTTTTCTCCGCGACGACGGGCTGAATGTGGAGGTCTGCCGTGCGCGATGGGATGAGGGGGAGCTGGGTGAAACCGGCGTGATCGCATCTTCCGAAAAATCGAAGCGCAGCCTGAAGGTGAGCCCATGTGGCAGGCGCGTTTCCTGGCTGGAGGCGAGCGGCAACCTCGTTACCGCAACCATCCGGGGCGGCACCGCAAAGGTGGTGGCGGAGGCCTGGGACACCCCGACCTACGATTGGGCGCCGGATGGCGAATGGCTCGTCATGGCGGCCAAGGATGTCCACTCGAACCGCGACATCTTCCTCGTCCGCGCCGATGGCTCGGAATCTCCCCGGAACCTCACGCGGCATCCGGCCTTCGAGGGTTCCCCGAAATTTTCCCCGGACGGGAAATCCATCGTCTTCACCGCGAGGCGCGGGCCGGACGGGATCGCGAGGCTATGGCTGTTCGATGTCGGTGCGGATCCGGAAAAAATCCCCGCGTCGTTGCGGCCTCTCGATACGGACATCGGTGAGCCGACGCGGGTAACGTGGGCGGCGGATTCCCGCTCGGTGCTTTTCCAAAGCCGCGACGCGGGCGACAGCACGATCTACTCCGCCCCGCTGGATGGCGGGGAGCCTGCCGCATTCTCTGATTTCCGCGGCATCGCCGAAGGCATGGGCGCGGGTGGCCGCTCGTTCTGGCGCATCGACCGGGTGCCCGCCGTATTCCATGAGGGAAAACTGACGCGCTTCGAGTTCTCGTTTTCCGTGGCGCAGGAACGCACGGAGAGGCTGCGGCTCGGCTTCCGCCGGATCTGGCGCACCTTGGGGGAGCGCTTCTACGACGGGACGATGAACGGCAAGGACTGGCCGGCCATCCTCGCGAAATACGAGGACGCGGCCGCCGAGGCCATGGATTCCCGGCAGTTCGACAGGGTGGTGGCGCAGTTGCTGGGGGAGCTGAACGCGTCCCACCTCACTTTCAAGACCACGCCGTGGGGCGTTTCGACCGGTGCGAAAGCTGCCGGGAAACCGACGGCCTATCCCGGCCTCACGTTCCGCAACTCATGGGACGGCCCGCTGGTGATCGACAAGGTGCTCGAAGGCTCGCCGATCTCGCTCGTCGGTGGCGCGCCGGTCCCGGGGGAAACGCTGCGGCGCATCGCCGGAAAGGAAGTGGATGCGCGGACTCCCCTCCACGCGATTTTCAACGGTGCGAAAGGCGGCGTGTTCCCCATTGTCGTCGCCTCGAAGGACGGGGTGGAAAGGACACTTGAGCTGATCCCCATCTCCTACGGCAGGGCGCGGTGGCTGGATCGTGCGGCAAGGGTGAAACGCGCCGAACTCGCGGCGGCGGCTAAAGGGAAAAGGATCGCCTACCTTCCTTTCCGGAAAATGGATTCCGATGACCTCCCCGAGCTCGCCACGGAGGTTTACCGCGCCTCGCTGGATGCCGAGGGTCTGATCCTCGACCTCCGCGACAACGTCGGCGGGCGCGTGGCGGACCAGTTGCTCGGGCTATTCTGCCAACCCGTGCACACCTTCACCATACCGCGCGGCGGGGAAAGGGGATACCCCACGGACAGGCGCGTAAGCCCCGCATGGGACGGGCCGATGGTCGTGCTTTGCAATGAGAACACCTATTCCAACTCGGAGATTTTCTGCCACGCCTTCAGGCGGCTCGGGCGCGGCAAGCTGGTCGGGGTGCCCACCAACGGCAGCGTCATCTCCGCCGTCACGATCCGCATCCCCGAGGTGGGCGAGCTGCAAATTCCCTTCCGCGGCTGGTTCCATGCCGGCACCGGCCGCGACCTGGAGCTCAACGGCGCGGTGCCGGACGTGGCCGTTCCCATCGGCCCCGGGGACCAGGCGAACGACCTCGATCCGCAGCTGCACGCCGCGCTGCGCGCCCTGCATGAAGCCATCGCCGCGAAGGAGCCGGAAATCCCGGCCATCCTGAAATCACCGGAATGAACCGAACCGGAAAGGCCGGGAAAAAGCCCCGTGAGAAGCGGAAGAGGTGATCACCCGTGGCCGGGGCTTGCAGTCCCAGTCCGTCGGAGGGACACCCCCGACACTCCCGCATTTCGACCCAAGCAACGCCCCCTTAACCCCAAGCAACGACCATTTACCCCCAAGCAACGACCATTTACCCCCAAGCAATGACCATTTACCCCCAAGCAATGACCATTTACCCTCAAGCAACGACCATTTACCCCCAAGCAACGCCCATTTACCCCCAAGCAACGACCATTTACCCCCAAGCAATGACCGTTTGCCCTTAAGCAATGGCAATTTCATCTCAAGCAATGGCAGGGCTTCGTAACGAACCCAAAAGCCGAACAAGACACATCCAACAGACGCTGCTGTTTGGAATCGACAAGGGCGGCAGTTTGTATGATTCCCCCGTCGTTCACTGCCTCCCGTCCATGATGTGGGTGGCCTAAATCGTTCTCTCAAAAAATCGATGAGCCCCGTATTCCCGGCACTGTGTCTCGCACTCTCGTTCGCCGGCACAATCCATGCCGACGAGAGGGTGATTTCCTCATTCGCGGAGTCAACCGCAGCTCCCCACGGCCGCGGCAACCTGTATGCTCCCGAGATTCTCAAGCACCGGGGAGAATTCCTGATGTTCTTCGGCGGGCAGGGCAAAGACGGGCATGATCGAATCCACCTCGCCACATCAAAGGACGGAGAGGATTGGAAGCAGGCAGGCGTCGTCTTCGCTCCCGAGGGAGTCAACCATGTGAACGATCCGTCCGTCATTGCCGTAGCCGGCGGGCTTTTCATGTTTTACACATTGGCTGGGTCCGGCGTCACCGATGCCATCGGATTGGCAACCTCCGCTGACGGACGGATATGGAACGACCGGGGAGCGGTGTTTTCAGCTTCACCCGCACCTGCCTGGGACTCCCTTTTGGTGGGGCGTCCGAGTGTTTCCCACGATGGGGAGCGCTTCCACCTCTGGTATGACGGGCGCAAGGACTTGCCACCGAGCGCACCGGATCGTGATGCCCCCAAATCGGACAGTTCGCGGCGTTTCGTGGGATATGCCACATCAACCGATGGATTGAAGTGGGAGAGGCGTCAGGAGCCCGTTTTCGGGGATGATGCGGGGGGCATTCACGTTTCAAGGGTAGGAGAGGTTTTCGTGATGGTCATCGAGTCGCGCGATGGCACCCGATGGGCCAGTAGCAAGGACGGGATCGGCTGGAAGGGTGAGGGCCTGCTCCATCCAAAGGACGACGAGTCGCCCCACGGCCATGTCACGCCGTTTCTCCTCATCGACGGGAAGTCCTGGCGGCTGTTCTATGGGGCGGCGCGAGCAGAAACGTGGGATCAGAACTCAATTTCCTCCGCAGTCCTCAAGCCACCCGCCACCCTAGCCCTTAACCCTGTTCCGGAGCGGCGCTCCCGGTAGCGGGTGCCACACCTCTGCGTGGCAGGGGAATGAAGGGCTGCGCAAGCCGCCATCATGAGCCACGGATATCAGAACGGCGATGCCTCCGGAGAAAATCCCATCACTCCATGCCTTCCATCCGCTCCCATAGGTGATTCACGTCGGGAGAGGAACCAAAGTTCCCCACCTTGCCCGCCTTGATGGCACGATCCGGCAAATCCCGACCCGGGCGTTTATGGAAAACTGCCACGACGCATTGGAAATGACCCGGAGAGCGATTTCTCCATCTGCATCAACAGTTGTAAGCAAGTAGAACGCAGCGAAGGGAGCGGGATTTGTGCCGTCAGTCACTGTGCCGCTGATGGATTGTGAGTGGATGGGTTGTTCGGCCCTAAGGGTTTCGGTGGGGGTCGCAAAGGCGGACAACGGGCTGGAGATGCGGGATGATGTGCGGAGCTAGGATGGATACCGGCTTGCATAATCGCGTGCCGTGCTGCCAGTCTTCGCCAAGAACATGTCCGCAGAAAAAACCGCCATCAGCCCGACCCGGGAACAGGATTTCCCCGAGTGGTACCAGCAAGTCATCAAGGCCGCGGATCTCGCGGAAAATTCGGAAACGCGGGGCTGCATGGTGATCAAGCCGTGGGGTTACGGCATCTGGGAACTCATCCAGCAGCAGCTCGACCGCCGCTTCAAGGCGACGGGGCACCAGAACGCCTATTTCCCGCTCCTGATCCCGCTTTCCTACCTCGAAAAGGAGGCGGAGCACGCCGAGGGCTTCGCGACGGAATGCGCGGTGGTGACGCACCATCGTCTTGAGGCCGTGAAAGATCCAGAGACCGGGAAAACGAAGATGATCCCGACCGGCGAACTCGCGGAGCCTTACGTGATCCGCCCGACCTCCGAGACGATCATCGGCGCGGCCTTCGCGCGCTGGGTGCAGAGCTACCGCGATCTGCCGCTGCTCATCAACCAATGGGCGAACGTGATGCGCTGGGAAATGCGCCCGCGCCTGTTCCTGCGGACGGCGGAGTTCCTCTGGCAGGAAGGCCACACCGCGCACGAGACAAAGGAAGAGGCCATCGTGGAAACGCGGATGATCCATCGCCTTTACGAGGAGTTCCTCCGCGACCACCTCGCCATCCCCGTCGTGCCCGGCGAGAAGAGCGAGAACGAGCGCTTCCCTGGCGCGGACATGACCCTGACCGTCGAGGCGATGGTGCAGGATCGGAAAGCCATCCAGGCCGGCACTTCGCATTACCTCGGGCAGAATTTCTCGAAGGCGCAGGAGATCTGTTTCACCTCGCGCGAGGGTGAAAAGGAATTCGCGCACACCACCTCGTGGGGCGTTTCCACGCGCCTGATCGGGACGCTGATCATGGCGCACTCCGACGACGACGGCCTGGTGCTGCCGCCCCGCGTCGCCACACAGCAGGTGGTCATCATCCCGGTCACGCCGAAGGAGGATAGCAAGGACGCCGTGATCGCCGCCTGCCACGCCATTGCGGAGACCCTGCGGGCCACCCGCACTTTCCACGGCGATCCCATCCGCGCCTTCGTCGATGCCCGCGACATCCAGGGCGGCTCGAAGAAATGGGATTGGGTGAAAAAGGGCACGCCAATCCGGATCGAGATCGGCCCGCGCGACATCGAGTCCCGCAAGGTCTGCCTCCAGCGCCGCGACCAGGCACCGACCGAAAAGGCTTTCCTCGACAAGGAGGAGTTCATCCAGAATGTCACCAACATCCTGCAGGAAATCCACGACAACCTGCTTTCAAAAGCCCGCGCGCTGCGCGACGCGAACATCACGCCCTGCTCGGAGATCGGCGCGTTCCACGCCCATTGGGAAAAGGAAAATCCCGGCTGGCTGCTCACCCCCTGGGCGGGCACTTCCGAAGAGGAGGACGCCCTTTCCAAGCAGCACAAGATCACCATCCGCTGTCTCCCGCTTGCGGACGCCGGGCTTCCGGAATCCCTCTTCGCGGGGCTTTCAGAAAATTGTTTCCTGACCGGAAAAAAAAGCGTCGCAGTCGCGCTATGGGGACGGAGCTACTGAAGCCCCCGATTAGGCCGTTTGCATAAATGAATTGCCGTTATTCAGAATGAGTGCGGTAGACGGAGCGGATGGTTTCGGGCGTTTGGAGGAGTGATCGGATGGCTTGGAAGATCTTTTCACCAAGCGCTTCCCCGTCCTTCGTAATGTAGCCCGCAAGGTGTTGGCTTTTGAGATGCTGCCACAACCTTTCTATGGGGTTGAAGTTCGGGCTGTAGGGCGGGAGGTAGACTGGCTTGATGTGATGCCAGTCGAGCCGCTTGGTCTTGTGCCAGCTGGCGTTGTCGAGAACGAGCAGGATCCTTTTGCCTTTTTTCCCGGGAGCCTCGGTGACAATGGTGTCGAGGAATGCCTGGAAGACTTCCGTGTCAAAGTACGGGACGATGAGGCTGACGAGCTAGCCGCTTGCGGGGTTCACCGCGCCGATGACGTTCCTGCGCAAATGTCCACCGTGGTAGCCCTAGACGGGACGGGTGCCGCGCCTCACCCATTTGTGAGAGTTTCGGCAATTTATTTTGGTAAAGGGTCTAAGGGTTGCGGCAGGAAGCCGCCCACACCGCTTCGAGACGCGAAGCCATTCCCTTAACGGACTGTATCAGTAATGCATTGTACTTCAAAACAATCAATCCAGCAATAATCAAGCAATGAAAACACTCCAAATCCGCATCCCCGATGAGCTACGGGAAGAAGCCGATCAAGTCCTTGAGGAGATCGGAATGGATATTTCCACGGCCATCCGTGTGTATCTCAAGAAAATCGTGCAAAGCCGCAGGATCCCGTTTGCCCTCGAAGCCTCGCAGCCATGGGAAGCCGAGCCGATTTCCGTCGATCCCGAAACCCAGCGCATGATGGATCAAGTGGCTGAGACTTGGCAAAAAGTTGGCCGCTGAAATGCGCCTCGTCCTGTTCAAATCCATCTGCGAAGCGGAGTTTGGAAAAACATACGTTCCCGCGCTTATGTTCCTCCTTTGAAGCGCTCATTTGCTTCCGGATTGGCAACTCCCATCAAGGGTGAAGGTCTCCCGAATGGTTCCCGTTTGTTGAAAGTTTACGCCACATCACCGGACGGTGCCCGGCGCATCGTGCATCTCCTCGCCGTCGCGGACGACACCCTATTCCTGCTCTTCTATCGCGACAAAAAGGATGCCGTCGGAGCCAACATCACGATCAAAAACAAAGTCTTCCGGCAGCAACTTCACAAACACCTCGAACTCCTCCAAAAAGATCTCCAAGAGGGAGCTTTCGAGGTTTGGGAGGATTGAATGGAAGCAAGAACTCGCATTATGTTGTGATGGAACACCACGCTTTACCATTCGCCGATTGGAAAATGTGAAATAGAGCGGACTAACCCACTGATGACCCCACCGATTCTGCTACTGTAAGTCTTCATCGACCACTACTCCGACG
This sequence comes from Verrucomicrobiaceae bacterium, assembly GCA_027485615.1. Taxonomy (GTDB): domain Bacteria; phylum Verrucomicrobiota; class Verrucomicrobiia; order Verrucomicrobiales; family Akkermansiaceae; genus Luteolibacter. The sequence goes on along the minus strand of JAIXQS010000162.1, from coordinate 19,765 downwards.
ATTGCCACCCCAAAAGACATTGTTGACTCCTCCACGGCGATTGATCTCTTTCATATCATTGATGGAAATTAGGCCAGTGTGACCGTCGAAGTATGCCACCACGGCCTTTCCTTGGTGGCGGTAGGCGATCTTGCCGTCACCGGTCTTGCCTTCGACGGCGGATTTTTCCCAAAGCAGGCCGCCGGATTGTTTCGCCCGCCAGTCTGTGGCGGTAATGAACGCGCAGGTTTCGCCCGGATAGCTCATTGAAGCAATCGAGCGTGAGGCAGCGGCGTTGGGTTCTCCCCAAGCGCCGCCAGTGAGATTCTCGCCGTTGTAGCCAAAGCTCGCGGAGATGCGGCTCCAGTATTTTTTCTTCGCACGGATGACGATAGGATCGAGGACTTGGTCGGGTAGTCCGTCGATACCTTCGAAGGGTTCGGCATCCTCTAATTCTTCCTTGTCGCCGATAAGCGCTTCGAGGTAGGCGCGGTTGTAATGCCACATCACGGCACCCTGTCCATCCTCGTCGAAGGCAAAGACGGGAACATACCTGCCGTTGTTATCGGTGGCATACAGCGCGTTGGCTTCGGATAAACTCCGGATCCTCTTGATGGAAGTCACCGTATCGGCCCTTTCACGCAGCCGTTTGAAGCCGAATACCGACAAAGATGCGAGGATCGCGATGATGGTGATGACGACTAATAGCTCGACCAAGGTAAAACCGAAGCGTCGGTGAGAGCGGTAGCTCTGCTGTGGGTGGATGCCACGGCGGAATCCTGTATTTGCTATCGCGGATTGGGAAACGTCAGTGAGTGTTTTCATGTGTAATGATGTGTTCATTGTATTTCCCTTAGGACCGCATGGTCTCTTGGTGATGATGTAAAAGCAATTGATGATGACGCCATGGAATCGTGGGATGCCGAGTTGGGGGTTCAGGGTGTTTCCACATACAGGCGCAGGAACAGCTTGCCGTCCACCGCATTGCTTTTGGGCACGGTGATGGTCATGTCGTCGGGCGATGCGAGGTTTTCATTAACGAGCAAGGGCGTCACATCATTCCAATTCGTCAAGTCGGTGCTCCATTGGCCGACTTGGGTGGTGACGGATTCGGATTCATCGCTGCGGGTGTAGCTGAGAACCAGATCCGAGCCTACGTTGGCAAGCGTTGGAAGGATGGACTGCGAGGAAACGACCGGGCTGCCGCCGATTACGAATTCCATCAGATTGATGATGCCGTCGCTGTCAGGATCCGCTCCGGGAAGTTTGGATGCTTCATCCGGCAGCAAGGCATTCGGGGTGAAGCCATCGATCCAGGTCACGAACGGGTCTGTTACGGTATTGGTTACCGTCACGGTGCTGGTCTGGTTATTAAATGTGGCCTGCTGATTTGCCCCTAAATTAGTGGCGCTGAAAGTCTGGGAACCCGCAAGAGGTCCGGGGAGAAACTGATAATCTCCAGCAGCGGGCGGTGAGGTGAACTCAGCAACCAAGGTGTCAGCGGTGGCATCGACAATGGCATTCAGCCCGGTTTTCTCGATCCGCAATACCCCTGCGGCAACCGTCGTGGTTCCTGCATAGGTATTGGCGCCGCTCAAGGTGAGTTGACCCGCCCCCGATTTCTCCAGACCGCCAGTTCCAGTGAGGACTTGGCTCGTGCTCACATTGAAGCCGTTGCTATCAATCTTGAGTCCGCCACTTTGCACATCCGCCACGTCGAGGTTTTCGATGAGGTTGCTCTCATCCCTTTTTGCTTTCAAGACGCCGCCGTTGAAGTTCACCGTCGCACTGCCGGTTCCACCCGAGATCTTGTTCGTGTTCACGGTGCCGCCATTGAGATTGAAGGTGCCCGTTCCGTTATCACGGCCGACTTGCACCTCGTTGCCCACATTCAGGTTCGCCGAACCACTCAGCGTGTAGATGCCAATTGATGAAGCACTGTTCTCGTTGCCGATATAAACCTCGTTCGAGGTCGTCACCGTGCCACCGCTCTGCGTGAGAACTCCCGTCGCCTGGTTGTGGCCGATGATCAGCTTGTCGCTACCGGTCATGGTGCCACCCGTCATCGTCATGGTGCCGGATGCCCCCTGTTCCTTGCCGATGAAGATATTGTTTGCCACGGCGATGGCACCTGTTCCGCTCAAGTTGTAGGTGCCGGTTCCGATCTTGTTGTCGTCCCGCGTTCCCACGCCGAACTCCTTAATCACGCTGATCGTTCCAGCCGTCTGGTTCAATGTTCCGGTGCCGTTGCGGCGGCCTACATACATGTTGCCGTTGCCGGTGGTGGTGATCGTTCCGCCATTCACGTTCAAGATTCCGGTGCCGCTTTCACGACCCACGACGACTTCGTTGGCGACATTGAGCGCTCCTGTGCCACTCAGCGTGTAAGTTCCAGATGCGCTGGCGTTTTCGTTGCCGATGTAGAGTTCGTTATTCGCGGTGATCGTCCCACCGCTTTGCACGACGGTGCCCACACCATTGTTGTGACCGACAATGAATTTTTCATCGCCGGTTTTGGTGATCGTCCCGCCGGTCATGTTTAGGGTGCCCGTTCCGCTCTCACGACCGATGACAAAGTCTCGGCCAGTGTTCAGCACTGCGCCGCTGCTGATGTTATAAGTGCCATTTCCTCCGCCGCTCTGTCCCACATAGAAATCATGGTTTAGCGTGATCGTTCCACCGCTTTGGGTGAGTGTTCCTGTGCCGTTTTCGCGGCCGATGAAAGTCTGGTCACCGCCGGTTTTTGTGAGCGTGCCGCCGGACATATTGAGCGTGCCGCTACCCCTGTTGTTACCGATGAAAATTTTGTTATTCACCGTCATTGTGCCGCTTTCGAGTAGGAAGTTGGCCGTGCTGTTTTGCGAATCGCCGATGAAAAGCTCGCCGGAAACCGCGAGAGTCCCGCTTGTGTTCACACGCACCGTCCCTGTGCGATTGTCGCCGAAAGCACCTACTAGCAAATTTCCCGTGGCATTGAGCGAGCCGGAGCCTTGGGCGAAACCCGTGATGCCGCCTTCCACCGAACCCGTGTTCGCGAGGTTGTAGGTTCCAGCCGTGTCGTTCTGTCCCACAAACATCCAGCTACCGCCACCTGTGCCTGCAGTGCCCGCCGTGTGATCCAGCCGTCCACCACCACGCACGATGATATCCTTGGGAGTAAATGCGATATCGGCGGTGATCGTCGCGATGTTGGGAGCGACCGTCGAGACAACGGCGTTTTCATCGTAGGCCGTATCCGGCACGCCGTTTTCAGACCAGTTGGTTGCGTCATTCCAATCCGAACTAGTGGTGCCGGTCCAATTGTTGTCAGCGCCGTGGCTGAGCGACGCGCTGAAGCAGAGGACGATGGCGGTGACGAGTGGTGCTCCGAAGCTGAAGTTGCGGAGCGTGGCGCTTTTCAATTTTGGTTTCATGGATTTTTGGTGTTTTGGAAATTAGTTTGTGTTCGATGGGTTGATTTTATTTCAATGAGAAGCTTCAAGGTAGGTTTGGATGGCACGTGCGGGGATCTTGCATGCCACACTTTCACCCGCGACACCGAGTGCGAAGTCTGCGGCTTGTTCGGTTGGATTCACCACCACGATCGCCAGCGTGCCATCCGGATTGCTGAAAGCGATGGACTGTATCCCCTGAGGGCCGCCTTCCGAATGAATCCGGCGGGCACCGGGCTGGACGAACTTGCTGAAGTGGGCGAGGTAGTAAAACGAGGGACCGTAGGTGACCTGCTTGGTATTCGTATCGACGATGACGGGGGCGTCGCAGAAGTTTCCGACGTGATTCGGTCCGCCGCGCTGATCGAGCACAATGTTCCAGTCGATGAAACCACAGACGTAGTTGCGGAAGTCGCCGATGATGTTGCGGACGTAGCGTTCGCCATTTTCCCATTTTCCCATGTTGCCGGGAGCGCCTTCGACGCAGCCCTCGGTGAAAAGAATGTGCTTGTCCGGAAATTTTTCATGCACGCGCGCCGAGGAGGCGTAATCATCGCTCACATACCAATGCAGGCCCATGCCCCAAATATATTTGGCAGTGGCAGAGTCGCCGAGTTGTACGTCGGCGTATTTTTCGATTAAGTCGCGGTTGTGATCGAGGGTGAGTAGCTTCACGTCCGCGAGGCCTGCGCCGTGCAATGCCGGGCCGAGGAAATCCCGGACAAAATCGCGCTCTTGTTCGGGGCTGTATTTGCAAGACTCCCAGGTCTGGTGGGCATCGACCTCGTTCTGCACGGAAAGAGCCCAGATCGGGATTTTTTCTTCCTCGGCCATCGCTTTTACGAATTTCACATACACATTCGCCCATGCTGGGCGGTATTCGTTGCGGAGTGATCCGCCGTCATCCATGCGATTGTTGGTTTTCATCCATGCAGGCGGGCTCCATGGTGACGCCATCAATTTGAAGCGGTCCGCTCCGGCGACCTTGCGGGTATCGTGGATCAGCGGCATCAGCCAGCGGCGCATCGGATCGAGGGTGAAATCGTGCAGGTCATAGTCGCCGGGCGTGGGGGTGAGCGACCAGATGTTTAGTGAAAAATCGCAGGAATTAATGTGGGTGCGGGCGAGCGTGTAGCCGATGCCTTCTTTGGGGTCGTAGTAGCGGCGGAGGATTTCCATCCGCTGCTCCTGCGGCAACTGCGCGAGGACCCAGGCCGAGGACTCGGTGAGCGCGCCGCCGAAGCCGATGATTTCCTGAAAGGTCTTGGAGGGATCGCAGACGATGATGTTCTCGGCGGATGCCGCAACCTTGGTCGGGGCGGGCACGGCACTGAGTCTGTGGCCGTTGTCCTTGGCGGTCTCGACCACCGACCACGCATGGGCAGGTTTTCCGGCCGCGGAGGCATGGGTGATGATCATGGAAAGGCCGCCCAGCAGCAAGGTGTTGGCGACACTCAGGTTTTGAAAGAAGAACTGCATAACAGAGAAACCCCCATTGACTCCGAAATCTTCTCAAGCATTGCGACGGCGGCGGAGCAGAGCGAGCATACCCAAGCTGCCCAACAGCACGGTGCCCGGCTCGGGGATCACGGTTAAGCCAAGGACGCCAGTCGATTCGGTGAACTGCCAGGTGTTACCACCGTCACTGTACCCCCAGATGCCGCTGCCGTTGTTGGCCAAGCTGCCGGAATACTGGTCGGCTAGTGAGATGGTGGCGAAGGCGGCGGTCTCGCTGGCGAAATCAAAGAGATTCCACGAGTAGGTTCCCACGCCAAAGGCAGCGCCAATGTCGAGCGTGAGCGTGCCACCGTAGGTGAGAACACCCGCAACCCCTGCACCGGTTAGGTTGACGAAATCATGACCGCCCGCGACACCAGCGCCCGCGGTGCCGTCGATTTCCATGATGGTGATTCCGTTCAGATCGACCGTATTGGTGAAATTCATTTGGCCAGGGCTGTTTCCTACGGCGAGAGTGCCGTTGATGACAGTGGCACCGCCGGTTCCCGATCCAGAGAGAGTCGCGCCGCTGTCAACCGTGGTGAGACTGCTCGTCGAGATGTTGCCGTTGATGATGAGTGTGCCTGTGGCAACAGTGGTCGTGCCCGAGTAACTGCTCGTGCTTGCAAGTGTGAGGCTGCCGGATCCGGTCTTCGTGATGCCACCTGTGCCGGTAAATTCCTGTGAGGTGCCGACGTTGAATCCATTGCTGTTGATCACCGCACCGCCGCTTTGCAGGTTGGCGGTGTCGAGGTTCGTGATGAAATTTGAATCGTCCTGTTTGGCTTTCACGATGCCGCCATTGAAGTTGACGGTCGCGCTGCCGTTTCCACCTTCAAGTTTCTTGGTCGTGACGGTGCCGCCATTGAGGTTGAAGGTGCCGGTGCCATTGTCGCGACCGATTTGCACCTCGTTGCCCACGTTCAGTTCCGCCGAATCACTGAGCGTGTAGGTGCCCACGGATGAACCGCTGTTCTCGTTACCGATATAGACCTCGTTTTGCACGTTGACTGTGCCAGCGCTTTGGGTGAGAACTCCCGTCGCTTGATTGTGCCCGATGCGCAGACTTTCGCTGGTCCCCAGGGTGCCACCGGTCATTGTCATGGTTCCGGACGCCCCCTGTTCTTTGCCGATGAAGATGTTGTTCGAGGCGGTCAGAGAGCCTCCGCTCAAGTTGTAGGTGCTAGTTCCGATCTTGGTGTCGCCACGCGATCCCACGCCGAACTCCTTAATCACAACGATCGTTCCATCGGTTTGATTCAAGGTGCCGGTGCCATTGCGGCGACCGACATACATGTTGCCGTTGCCGGAAGTAGTGAGCGTGCCACCATTTACATTCAGAATGCCCGTGCCGCTCTCACGACCTACGACGATCTCGTTGGAAACGTTGAGTGCTGCTGTCCCGCTCAGCGTGTAGGTGCCCGAGGCGCTGGCGTTTTCGTTGCCGATGTAGAGCTCGTTGTTCGCGCTGATCGTGCCGCCGCTCTGCACCACGATACCTGTGGCATTGTTGTGACCGACGATGAATTTCTCATCCCCGGTCTTGGTGATCGTGCCGCCGGTCATGTTCAGGGTGCCGTTGCCGCTCTCACGGCCGATGACAAAGTCACGGCCAAGGTTCAGAATCGCGCCGCTGCTGATGTTGTAAGTTCCGGTGGAGCCAGAGGTTTGGCCAACATAGAGATTGTGGTTCAGCGTGATGGTGCCGCCGCTTTGAGTGATCGTCCCCGTTCCTTGATCGCGGCCCACAAACGTCTCATCGCCACCGGTTTTGGTGAGCGTGCCGCCAGACATGGTGAGCGTGCCATTGCCCTTGTTATTGCCGACGAAGATCTTGTTGTTGACGGTCATCGTGCCGCTTTCGAGCAGGAAGTTGCCCGTGCTGTTCAGTGAGTCGCCGATGAGGATTTCGTTAGAAACCGCGAGGGTTCCACTGGTGTTCACACGCACCGTTCCCGTCCGATTATCACCAGCAGCACCTACGTTTAGATTCCCCGTGGCGTTGAGTGATCCCGATCCTTGGGCGAAACCTGTGATGCCGCTTCCTGCCGAACCGGTGTTCGCCAAATTGTAGATTCCCGCCGAATTGTCCTGGCCTACAAACATCCAGGCCCCGCCATTGGTGCCGGCGGTTCCTGCAGTATGATCCAGACGACTGCCATTGCGGATATCAATGTCATTGGGAGTTACCGAAAGGTTGGCGGAGATGGTGGCGATGTTGCCTGATCCGCCATTGTTGATAATTGCATTTTCCCCTATCGGGACGAGACCTCCACTCCAGTTAGTCGCAGTGTTCCAATCCGTGCTGGTGCCACCGGTCCAATCCGCGGCGTTGGCGGCGGAGATACCGAAGGAAACGACGATGGCAGTGACGAGGGGGACTCCGATGCTTGAGTTGCGGAATCCGGCAGTATGGATTTTAGGTTTCATGGGTTTTCTGGGATGCTGTGCCAATGTTTCTAATCGTTGGCGTTAACTTGTAAGTATTGCCCAAAATTTCACTTCAGGGAAATAGTCCTAAATGACTAGACCGCCAGCGGCCATCCATCATGGCAAAAAGGTTCCACGAAGACGCATGAACCGCTGATTCACACCATCAGTCGGGATGGCATCCCGCACCGTTACTTGCTCGCGAACGTCATCAAGAGGAATCACTTCAGTTTCTAGGGTAACGCTCGCACCTGAATTCCAAGTCTTTAGATCACTGGAAACCTTGCCGATGCATTTGAAGTCGAAACTCCGCCTCAAACGCGTGTAGGTGATGGATAGGAATCCGTCCTGAATCCCGACGATAGGAAAACCACCGTTTTCGGTTGTTGCGCGGAGCCAAGGACTGATGCCGGAAGTGTAGGCAAAGAGATTGGCAAGCCCGTCGTGGTTTGGATCGGCATCCGGAGCGCTGAGGCTGGCGTTGGCGAGTTGGCCGGCGGAGAACCAAGTGTTTTGAAATGAGTTCCAACTTGAAGTTCCGGGTGGCAGCACGGCGAGGCCGACGTTGTCAAAGAGGGCGGTGTTAAGGACGCCGTTGTTATGAGATGTTACTGCCAGGCCGACCAGAACTTCTGGGTTCATCGCGACGGCCACGGCATGGCTGTTAGTCCAAGTTTCCCCGTCGTTGGATTGCCATCCGGTGAAAGTGCCGCCGCTGCGCACGATCCGCAGCCACAACGGCGCGTTGTTTGCGCTGAGTTGGTGGTCGGAGGTGCTTCTTCCCTCGGAGTTCCGCCATTGCAACCGCGTGCCTCCGCCCTCCGGGGTGACCAGTAACGAGATATTTTTGGCACCTGCGGCATTGGACTCGCGCACCATCAATCCCACCTTCGCCCAATAGTCCGTGTTGGACATGCTCACGAGGCGCGCGGTGATCACGCAATCGCCACTGAGGGTCTGGGAGACGAAACTGAAGGTATCATCATTCCCCCAAATGTCCGCGCCGGAGCCCTGGAGAGTGAAGGTATCATCCACGAAACTAGAGGTCCCTGCGATGCCTACATTTCCGATATCCTGCCGCAACCAAGCCGTAGGTAAGCCGGGAATGCTAAGACTGGCCTCTTCCGATGCAGCACCGAACACGTTGCCTGCGTAGGCGACGACAGTGTAGTAATACCTCAGCCCTTTCTGGGGAAATCGGTCTGTGAACTCCGGCTCGGTGAGATAGGTGCCAACATTGGAATAAGGACCACCCGATTGGGTCGCCCGTTTCACGGTGTAGTGCGACGCGCCGGACACAGGGTTCCAATGAAGCGTTGCGGCCTGGCCCGTGACCGCCGCTTCAAGGCCCTGAGGCGCGGCGGGTGCTGCTGCGGCTGGGACCCAACTGATAGCGACGACTGACTCCCGAAAATATTCCCACCCTGCGGGATAGGAACGTGTGCAAGTGAGACCGTCGGTGGACCCGCCTTCCGAAGAAACATACAAACCGTTGGAGCCTTGCAAGGTGAACGCTCCACTCAGGTTTTTAACAAGAAAACTCTCATCTGTGCCGATGCTTGCGGCGCCTGCGTAGAGTTTGTTGTCGGAAGTATTTAGCCGAAGGTATTTGCCATCTGATGCACGAAGAGCGGTGCGTCCGGCACCTGCATCGGTCAAGGTGAAGCGTTCATTTATCCCTTCGCTGGTAGCGGTGGAAGAGGCGAGTTTGTCTCCGTTACGATAGGTCACGTAGAGTCCGTTGCTGCCCTTAAGCGTGACGGTTCGAACCGGAACTTTCACCGGAGTGGTCGGCGGCACTGTGTCGTTTTCCCAAATGAAATTCACCGACGCGATGTTGTAGGAACCTGCCACGTTCGCGATACGGATCGCGTGCGTGCCCGCATTGGTGAAGCCGCCACTGCATACAATCGTCTGATAGGATGAGTCGCCGCCGGTGTCGGGAATCGTTGCGCTGGCAAGAACCCGCAGACCGTCTCCGTCCTGGATTTCCAACTTGCCGTCATCGCCACCGCCCTTTGCAACGCGCAGTTCGATACGGTAAGTGCCGGGCTTGGCGACAGTGACAGTGTAGCGCATCCACTCGGGGGCCACGAACCAACCCACATTGTAGCCGTTGGACAAGGCGTCGGAGCAGGTTTGGATATCCACTCCGTTGTTGCGGTAGGCCCATCCTTCGTTCCATGCGGTGTAGTTGGAGGTGGTTAGATTGTAGTTTTCCCATGCGGTATCCAAGTAGGCATGGCCATTCATCCCTTGGTCGTAGTCGGGCGCGTGGATGCGTCCCGGGATTTGATGCTGCGCAAAGGCTGCGGTATCTCGGTTACCGGGCTGGTTTTGGATCGAGCGGATCACCTCGGTCTGGATGCGGCAATTTTCCAAACGCACGCTCCCGGCAAGCTCCATCAGCGTGGTGAATGCGGCCGTGGGGCTCAAATCTGGCTTTGTGCCACCGAAGTAGTCGAGGAGATCCTGGTATCCGGCAGCGAAAGTGGCGTCCACGAGGCCGTTGATGCTTTTGAATTTTTTCATCGGCCACCAAGACATGCCGATGCCCTGGCCGCGGAGTAGTTCGACCATCCTGGTGAAATGGTCGTTGCTGTTTTCGCCATGCTCGCCGCACCAGATCGGACGGTTCTGGGCCGTCCGCAGGTCGAGAATCCACTGGATTTCCGTCGGGTGTTCTGCGGAGGACCAGTATTTGTGAAACACATAGACCATTTGCGGATCCCACGCAGGAGTGAGGCCAGTGTAATCGTTGCTATACCAGTTTCCCTCGATGAAGAGGATATGGTTGTCGCCGTTTGCGCGGATGGCATCGGTGATGCGTCCGTAAAGTGAGCGCAAGAGCGTGCCGCCGGGAAGGTCCCAGGCGGGCTCGTTGATCAGATCATATCCGGCGACCCATGACTGGTTCTTGTATCGCTCGGAAATCCGTTGCCAGAGGCGCACGGTCTTGTCCTGGTTCGCCTCGCTATCCCAAAGCGAGGGACGGGTGTCATCGTAATCGCTGATCGCATTGTTGCTCTGACCTCCGGGGGCGGCATGCAGATCGATGATGACATAGATACCCGCCGCCGCGCACCATGAAATCACATTGTCCAGCAGGATAAATCCCTGATCGTTCCATTCATCGGGCATGTCACGATTGACGAAATACTCGTAATGCAGAGGCAGACGCACGGCGTTGAAGCCCCAGCTCTTGACTTGGTTGACGTCAGCCTGGGTGACGTGGTTTGCCAGCCACGCGTCGTAGAAGGTCTTCGTGTTGGCAGGGCCAATCAGGTTGGTCAGCTTTTGTTTCCAATCGTGCTGGGCGGGGGCTTGGGCAGTGGAGTTCATCAGGTAGCCCTCCATGACCATCCAGTTGCCAAAGTTGACCGCATTGAGAATGACTTCCTCATTGTTCGAGCTGTTGACGATCCGGGTGCCGCTGACTTGCAATAACTGCCCGGAGGTCACGTCGGGAAACAGGGCAAGGAAAAGAGCCAGCAGAGGTTTTAAAACGCGCACAACTTTATTTGCCCTCGGTTTCCTCATCCGGGCTATAGTCCGAAATGACTACAGCACTCCTCAGACACGGCTTTGCAGGCGAGTGGTTTTGTGAAAACATACAGATAAGATTGATTGCCTTCGGTAGAGCTTCTTTGATTTTTTGGATCGCCGTCGGCGCGGTCTTTCCGTGTGCCGTGGCAAAGGAGGCTCCTTTTATGGGTATCAGCAAGTTGCGTGAGTTTCGGAATGAAGAAGGGCTCTACATCGAGGCGAGAACGAGCGGCATCATCAATCACATCAGCGACCAGCAAACTGAGATCGCCATACAGGACGGCAATGCCGCCATTTGGCTGCCGATGCACGTGAACCGCCCTCGTGATCTCAAGCTTGGCCAGAAAGTCGAGGTTGGAGGCTACCTCCAGAAAGGAAAATTCGCACCCGACTTCGTCGTGCAGGCACTCGAGGTAATCGGTGAACCCGGACTTCCAGAACCTGAAAATATCACGGGAAGCGAGTTGTTGAGTGGTTCCTACGACTGCCATTTCGTCGAGCTCTCCGGCATCGTCCGGGCGGTGCAGCCTTGGGCGTCCTTGGGCAGGGATCACGCCATCATGCACTTGGACGCCAAGGGCACCCGAATCCTAGTTCTCACCCCCAGCGATCAACTCGGACGGCTGTCCGGATTGGTGGACGGAGTGGTGCGGATCAGGGGAATTAACGCCGTCGCCGTCAACGAAGCAGGGCAGGTTCTGACCGCGCAAATGCGGGTGACAACACCGGAATTCATCGAGGTTGTAGCTGCGCCACGGGATGCATCGACTCTGCCGCTCACGCCTCTGAATGGTTTGTTAGGTCATCCTGTCACTGGAGCGCCCGGCCACCGTATCCGCACCTGGGGTAAGGTCACTCATTCTCGAAATAACGAGTCCTTTCAAATTCAGGATGAAGAACACGGAGTGCGGGTATGGACAACGGGCAAGGTCAAACCACCTGCGCTGAACTCCATGGTTGAAGTGCTTGGGTTTCCAGTAACTGGTCCGTTCAGTCCGATGATTGAAGATGGCCAGTTCCGAATTTTGGGTGACAGCACTGCTCTTGTACCCGCAGTGATGGCGAGTGCGAAAGATGCGTTTTCCCATGAAGGGCGGCTCGTTCAAGTCACCGGGCGGTTGATCGAAACTAAGACCGATGTGAGCCCCGCCCGACTATTGTTGAAGGACGACCATCTGCTATTCGCCGCCGAATTCGACGGCAGCATCCCCCGTGATGCACTCCCTGCCGAGCCAGGAGCTATCATCACCGTTACTGGCATCGCGGAAGGATCGGTAGGATCGCCTCAGCAGGAAGAGGGCTACTTGAAATCACGGGATCTTTTGATTCGTTTGAGAAATCTAACTGACGTGCGGGTAGTGGAGCGAGCGCCATGGTGGACGCCTTTGCGCCTCGCTGTTGCCCTCGCCGCGACTGGATCGGCGCTGCTGACCGTGATGTTTTTCGCCGGCCTGCTGACCCGCAAAAACAAGAGCCTCATCGACGCCGAAGCTGAACTTGTATCCGCAAGAGACGCTCTGGCGAAACGTGTGGAAACCCGCACCGACCAATTGCATGCCCAACTCAGCGCGCGACGCGACGAGCTTAGCGAATACTCCGCCGTGGCCGCCGAGCGTAATCGCCTCGCCCGCGACCTGCATGACTCGCTTGAGCAAACCCTCGCCGGTGCCGCTTTGCGCATGGATGCAGCCAACGACTTGCTTCCAAATCTGGATACCGCCGACTCGGAGCCCGCCCGGCGGCAAATAGAAAAAGCCGCAGAACTGCTACGCATCAGTCAGATCCAGGTCCGTCGCACCGTATGGGGGCTTCGCAGTCTGGCGCTTGAGAAACACAGCCTCGCCGAAGCCTTGCGTGAGTCCGTCAGGCTGCTCACAGAAGATACCGGCATCGCAACCACTTTGGATCTTTACGACGGTGATGCCGGGCTTGCCAACGAGCAGGAATGCGAACTTCTGCACATCGCCCAGGAAGCCGTCGGTAATGTTCTCAAACACGCCCGAGCCACCACTCTGGAAATCACGCTGCTACGCAAGGACGGAATGATCGTCCTGACGGTGAAAGACAATGGCCATGGATTCGACCCTTCCATTCCCATTGAAAACGACAGGCCCCATTACGGGCAGCAGGACATGCGCGAACGGGCGCAGTTGCTGGGAGCATCGTTGAGCGTAAATTCCGAAGTCGGCGGCGGTTCCTGCATCGAGGTAACCCTGCCTCATTCCACCTGATCGACCAACCACCCCCATGATCCGTATCCTCATCGCCGACGATCACGAACTCTTCCGCGAGGGCTTGCGGGTGGTGCTCGACCTACGTCCTGACTTCGAGGTGGTTGCCGAGGCCGCCAATGTGGCTGAAACCGTCGCCGCCCATGCCCGGCATCAACCGGACGTGACCTTGCTTGATCTTCAAATGCCGGACGGCACGGGAATCGATGCATTGAAGATTATCCGCAAGACACAACCCGATGCACGCGTGCTGATGCTGACAACTTATGATGGGGATGAAGATATCCACCGCGCAATGACCGCCGGGGCGAGTGGTTACCTGTTGAAAAGCATTCCCAGCAAACAACTTGAAGCAGCGATCCACGCCGTGATAGAGGGCCGCCAGTATTTACCCCCCGCTGTCGCGGAACGCCTCGCAGAACGAGCCGCCTTCCAAGCGCTCACAGCCCGTGAGTTAGAAATTCTAGCGCTGGTCGCACGCGGACTATCCAACAAGGATATCGCCCGCGTCCTCGCAGCCAATGAATTCACTGTCAAAGCGCATGTCCGTAACATCCTAGCCAAACTCGGCGTGGAAACCCGCACCGAAGCGGCGATTCTCGCGGTTCAGCGTGGTTTGGTGCAGGTCTAAGAACAGCTTACGGACGATCTGTGTTCCGCCTACCACGCGGGATTCGTTAGCTGATTTTCTCGATCACTGCATGGTGCTAAAGAGGAAAATGAACCACGTTTCCCTCGATCCACATCCGCAAGAGAAGGGTTCAGGGTTTGACGATGCCCTTGAGTCCGTCGGTAAGTCCGTCCTCTTCGTAGAGCTTGAGGATGTCGAAGATAGGCTCGGTTCATGATGGATTGAGGATGAGTGTCCGGACGCTCTTGAGCCGGCCGATCCAACGACCGGTTCCCATGTTGTCGGCGGCAAGGCGATCAAGCTAGGGAGGAAGCCGTTGAATAATCAGCTAAGCTAGGAAATACAGGTTGCCCGTGCGAGGGGGCTTTTGAGTGCGCGCGATCATTCGCCGCTTTTGTTCACCAGTTGGCCGTTTTGCAGTGGTGCCTCGAACTATCCGAACCAAAGTCATATCCCGCCTAAAGATAAAATAGCGGTGATCCTCCCCGCACTCAAAAGGCTACGCCTCACACATAGGCCGTTTGCCAAAAGACCTCACCGAAACTTGGGAAGCGGCTTGGCATTCACTCCCTAACCAAGTGGTGCATTGTGTCGCCTGATCAACCTATCTGGCGATCTGCTCCATGCCAAATACACGGCCGCGGATCAGCGGGGGATTTCGTTGAGAGTGTAATAAGCCTCGGGATGCCAGAGTGTGAGGCCGGAGGCGGATTTCACGCCGGGCGCCTTGAGGTGGTGGACGTGGCCGCGAACCAGGCCTTCGATCACGAGGCGCACGGACTTGCCGTCGGCGGCGACGGTGGCGGATTTCACGATGGGGGTGGCCTTGTCCACTTCGGGCGAGCCGTAGCCGGATTGTAGGATGTAAGTCCATGCCTCCATCGAGTAGGAGGAGGGATTCGCGGCGGCAGCGGGATCAACCGGCTCGGTGAAAGTGAGGGTGAAACCATCGGGCTGGGCGCTCATCGTGTGGATTTCGAAAGGGGTTTTGCCGTTCCATTTCACGCGGTCGAAGTTGAAGGGCTGGTTGCCACGGGAGCCCCAGCCACGGTTGGAGCCGCCGACGAAGAGGACGCCGCGGTCGTCAAGTTTGGCGGGGATGATGCCGCACTGGAAGCCTTCGAGGAAATGGAACACTGCGCCTTGGTAGATGCCGTTGACTTTTTCGAGGCAGACCCGCTGCACTTGGGAATGGGTTTGCTCTCCGATGTAAAGCTGTCCGGCCCAAGGGCCGAATTTTCCGCCGCCGAGGTCGGGGACGATGGCGGTGGGGGATTGGCCGACCTTGCCGTGCGGCATGACGACGGCGGGCGGGATGTAGTCGGGGAATTTCAGGTGTTCGGCGAGGACGCGGGAGCCGCTGACGGGTTCGGGCGGGGCGGGGAGGTTGGCGAGCTTGTGGTATTTGTTGCCGGTAGGGTTGCCCTGGAAGGAGCCGGGCTTGAGCCATTTCAGGGAGGAGGAGCCGTTCCAGAGGCCTTGGTTGTCGGTGTAGAAGGTGTCGCCCTCGGCGTTGAAGCCGATGCCGCCGGGGGAGCGGATGCCGGAGCAGGTGGGGATCATTTTTCCGTCCGGAGTGACGCGAACGGTCCAGCCGCGCCAGTCGGAGGCGGCGCCCGCGGAGCCGGTGAGGCAGAGGGTGATCCAGACATCGCCGTTCTTGTCGGGGGAGGTGCCGAAGGCGTATTCGTGGTAGTCGCCGTTGATGCCCCAGTCGGAGTTTATCGTTTCGAAGACATCGGCGATGCCATCGCCATCGGAATCCTGGATGCGGCTGAACTCCGGGCGCTGGGTGACGTATAGCGAGCCGTCTTTCCAATACATGCCCAGCGGTTCGTGGAGGCCGTGGGCGAAGCGCGTCCATTTCACCTTCGTGAGGTCGTCCCCATAAGCGCCTTCGCAGATCCATAGATCGCCACGGCGGGTCGTCACGGCGACCTTATCACCCGGCATCAGGGCGATGGAGCCGATTTCCATGACCTCGCCCGGAGGCAGGGGGATGGAATCGATGGTGTAGAAGTCGGCTTGTTTCTGCTGAGCCAGGGCGGCGGTGCAGAGGGTGGCGAGGAAAAGAAGGGGGCGCATGGGAAATGGGAAATGGGATATTGGATATTTACTATTGAGTATCGGGGAGGCTGGATTTTTCGGAAATCATCAATCTTCAATTTCCAATCAACAATGGTCAGTTCAGCTTATAGGTGACGGTGACAGGCTTGCCGGGGGAAAGGCTGACCGACTTGGCGGGAGTGACTTCCGGGTTATCTCCGAGGGGGATTTCCAAGACAGACGAGCCGCCGGTGAGGCTGAGGGTGCGGATCAGGGAGCCGTTTTCGCCCGGTGCCCATGCGTCTCTCAGAAGTTGGCCTTCCATTTTGACATGAAATGTGGGGTTGCCTTTGGGATCGAGTGAATATCCCTTGAAACGTGCGGAAGGCGGGAGAAAACGCTGAGCGGTGAGGGTCACAACATTCTCGCCTATCGGTGCCTGGAAGCCCATGCCGCGATCCGTCCAATGTCGCCCGGCATCAATGAAGCCGTCTGTCCAAAGGAGTTCCGGTGCGAGGTTGTCTGCGGAGTAGGCCATGTTGACATCACCGGGGAAACCGAATCCGATGCCGCGCGGCGTGGTGCCTTCGATGAAATTCCGGTAGATCACCGTCCGGTCCTCCTTTGGTAGAAGCGGAATCGTTGGGGCGCCCTGCGACTGTGCATTCTTCGGGGAAAGCCACTGCCACTGCTTCGCACCGGCGAGCTTCCATCCAAGGGAGATGCCTTGATTGCCTTTCCCTTGGAAATATTCGACCCTGATCGGATTCGCTCCGGCTTTCAGTGCGATCTTGCCTTCCGACATGCGCCGTTTCTCGCCAATCGGCCCCAGCCCTTTCACCTCGGCGACGGGATGTCCGTTGAGGATGAGCCGGGCGCCATCGTCCGCATCCAGTTTGAAAGTGTATTCCCCATTCACGGGAGCCATGAAATCGCCTTCCCAGACGATGCCGAAGTCCTGATTCAGCCCTGCAATCGTGGTGTCGATCATGCCGTGGTGCTCCTCCTCGACGTTCTCAGCCTCGATCTTGCTGAAGTCGGGGGTCTGCACCCATTGCCCCTTGTAGATTCGCGAGGTGAGATTCGCTAAGGCGGTCGGTTTTTTCTCAAGGGGAAGGATTTTGAGAAGTTCCGGTGCGGTCCATGGTTCCGTGCGCGACTCGAACTCGGAGCGGGCCGCGCGGACGAGATCGCGCTTCACTTCCCCGCCCTTGTTGCCCCAGGCGGAGTGGACGTAGCTGAGGATTGCGGCAATCTGGTCATCGCCGAGAACAGCGCCCTGGGGAGGCATTGCCAGGTTGTAGGATTTCCCGGCGACATCAACCGGCCCTTCAAGCCCTTTCAGGACGATTGCGACGGAGCGCTTCGGGTTGCCGTGCACCCACTCGCTGCCGGCGAGTGGCGGGAACGCGCCGCCGGTGGCGCCTTTGCCGTCGGGCGCGTGGCAAGCGGAGCAGTAAAGCGCGTAAAGCTGCTCTCCATCCTGTGCGTGGAGTGGCGGGGCCAGCAGAGCTAGGGAAAGCAGGAGGGGATATCTGTGCGGAAGCATGGCATGGAAAACGGTGTGGGCGTGGGAAATGTTTCAGGCGCAGGGTTGAAATGAGAGTTATTTTTTACGCAACAAGCCGACGTCTGGTGGTTTGGGACGTGAAAACTGCTTTACAGGAACGGCAGGCAGTCAGAAACAATCCCCACGCGTGATCGAAAGATTTATCAAGACACTCCTCCCTGTGTTCGCGGCTTGCGCCGTAACGCTCAATTCCTGCGCCCCGTCGCCACCCAAGCCGCCGGCCAAGGCGGAGCGGATCATGTTTCAGTGGTATGAGGATGGTGGCACGGGTCAGGTGAATGTTTCCATCGATCTCAGCGACCAGATCGCGACAATCAGGCGCGGCGACCGCGAGATCGGCTGGTGTTTCGTTGCCACAGGGCTGGAAGGCCGCTCCACAAGACCGGGAAGCTACCGCATCACGGAAAAGATCGTGGACAAGCACTCGAACAAATACGGCTGGATCGAGAACGAGTTCGGCGAGGTGACCGATGACGATGCATCGCCCGGCGACCGCCTCGAACCCGGCGAGCGCTACATGCCCGCGCCGATGCCGTATTGGATGCGCCTGACCGATTACGGGATCGGGATGCATGTCGGGAACATCCCGCGGCCCGGTGAACCCGCATCCCACGGCTGCATCCGCATGCCCAAAGAGTTTGTGCCGACGCTTTTCGACATGGTCAAAATTGGTACCCCGGTGAAGATCGGTTACTGAGTTTTTTCGATCTGCTTTTCTTTGGGATGTAGAAAATAGGTGTGAAAAGGTTGCGGAAGAGGGTGGCGGCGATCATTCCGAACAACACTACCGTGCCGAGCGCCAGCCGCATTTCCGCGCTTGGTTCAGTCGCGATGATCTACGCGATTCCCATCTATGCCGCTTGCGGTGCTGTCTTTCGCCGTGTGGGTGCTATGGATAGGAGGGTTTCTTTACAGAGCCCCGAATCGGCGGTGGCGTCTTTTGTATTCCTCAACAGCGGCGAAAAGGTCGCCTTGGCGGAAATCAGGCCACATTTTTTTCACAATGACGATTTCCGAATAGGAGATCTGCCAGAGCAGGAAATTGGAGATGCGCATCTCGCCGGAGGTGCGGATCAGGAGGTCGGGGTCGGGTATGTCGGCGGTGTAGAGGTGGCGCGCGAAAAGTTCCGGGGTGATTTCCTCCGGTGAAATGGTTCCGGCGATGGCGGCCTCGGCGATGCTGCGGGCGGCGGCGGTGATTTCCTCGCGGGCTCCGTAGGAAAGGGCGAGCACGAGGGTCATGGAGTCGTTG
Organism: Verrucomicrobiaceae bacterium; assembly: GCA_027485615.1. Classification (GTDB taxonomy): domain Bacteria; phylum Verrucomicrobiota; class Verrucomicrobiia; order Verrucomicrobiales; family Akkermansiaceae; genus Luteolibacter. The sequence goes on along the minus strand of JAIXQS010000162.1, from coordinate 1,152 downwards.
CCTTTGGTATGCTCCTGGATGCGCGTGAGGCGCTCGCGGGTGGAGGCGGGCAGGCGATCGATCTGGCCGATGGCCTGAAGGCGGACGTTTTGCTTGTCGAGCTCCTCCGCTTTTTCGTCGAGAAAGCGGTCGAGCAAGGCCATCAGCGCCTCGATTTCGGCTTCGGGACGATTCCAGTTTTCCGAGGAAAAGGCATATAGCGTGAGGTATTTCACGCCGAGTTCCTTGCATGCGTCCATCACCTCGCGAACGGAGTCCGCTCCGGCACGGTGGCCTTCGGCGCGAGGCAGTCCGCGCTCTTTCGCCCAACGGCCGTTGCCGTCCATGATGATCGCGATGTGGTTCAATGTTCGTGAGGTCTTTCTTGCTGAAGATTGTCAGCTGAGCTTTCTGGACAGTCAATGACTAGCGAGCGAACGAAGCCGGAACATCTGATGGGTGGAAGAGTTAGAGCCGCCAAGGAAGAGAAGTTCGCCAAGGAAAATTCCTGAATCAGTCGAATGGGTGGAGACCAAATGAAACTGAAACTGGCTTGCACCTGTGTTTTCCGGAAGCCAATCTATCCGCATTATGAGTCTGGGAATTGTTACGTTGATTGTGGTGGTCGGGCTTGTGGGTTTGGTCGGGATTTACGCGATGGGCGTTTACAACGGCCTCGTGAAGCTGCGAAACATGTTCAAGAACGCGTTCTCACAGATCGATGTGCAACTCAAGCGGCGGCACGACCTGATCCCGAACCTTGTGGAAACCGCGAAGGCCTACATGGCGCATGAAAGCGGGACTCTGGAAGCGGTGATCGCGGCGCGCAACGGTGCCGAGAGCGCGAGGCAGGCCGCCGCCGCGAATCCGGGCGATGCGGCGGCTTTGCAGAAACTGGGGGCGGCGGAGGCGGGTCTTGGCGGCGTGCTCGGCAGGCTTTTCGCGGTGTCCGAGGCTTATCCCGATCTCAAGGCGAACCAAAACATGATGCAGCTCACCGAGGAGCTCACGACGACCGAAAACAAGGTCGCCTTTTCCCGGCAGGCCTACAACGACTCGGTGCTCGCCTACAACAACAAGCGCGAGGTTTTCCCGAACAACATCTTCGCGGGCATGTTCGGTTTCTCCGAGGCGGCGCTCTTCGAGATCGAGTCGCCCGCCGAGCGCGAGGCT
>JAIXQS010000069.1 GCA_027485615.1 Verrucomicrobiaceae bacterium | reverse complement strand
TGACCTCCACTCCATTGAGGATCACGCGTCGCTTCTTGCGGTCGTAGCGGAGGGTGTTTTCCCACTGGCCTTCCTTGGGCTGAATGCTGAACCATTTCTCGGCGACCTCGGGTGTGGTCAGCTCGCGGCAGTGCTTGAAGATGATGAATGCCGAGTTTCCTGGCTCCAGCGTGACTTGATCTGAATCGGTATTGAAAAAGACAAAGGATGGGTGCGTTGCTTCTGACTCTTTCGCCCCGCCGAAACACAGGGATTGCCGAGGTGGTGGGAGGCTGGTAGTTTGCTGTTATGAAAATGGTTTTGGAAATACCGGACGAGATTTCGGACGAATTGAACCGCAAGCTGGCTGATCCGGCGCGTGCGGCTTTGGAAGCGCTGGCGGCAGCGGCATACGGGCAGGCAGTGTTGTCTCTGGAACAAGTGCGCAGGCTGCTGGGATTGGAATCGATGTGGGACGCAAAGGCGGTCCTGTCGAAACATGGCGCTTGGCCTTCAATGGAAGTTGACGATTTGAGGGAGGATCTCGCGGTTTTGCGTTCGCTTCGTAAGGGGGCATGACGATGGTCTTCTGCGACAATTCCAGCCTTTCGGCCTTGGCCGAGATCGGGATGCTCGGGATATTGCCCCGTATCGTCGGGCCGGTGCGTATCCCGTCAGCAGTGGCTGCCGAGGGATGCCACCCTAGAGCTCCTGAGGCTTTGAGGCAGGCAATCGCCGATCCCCCGGATTGGATGGTGATGGTGCCCGATCCGGAATGTTTTCTGGAGGAAACGGCTGCCTTGGGTGCCGGTGAGTCTTCCGCGATCACACTGGCGTGGCATGCGCGGGAAACCAGCCACCTCATAATCGACGAGAGGCGCGGAAGGGCCGTGGCCAAAGCGCTCGGGCTGCGCGTGTCCGGTTTGCTGGCGATTCTGGTGGAGGCCGGGATGGCGGGCGAGATTGATTTCGAGGACTCGCTGAGCCGTCTGCAGTTAACCGGATTCCGACTTTCTCAAGCCTTGATGGATGATGCCAGGGCTGCCGTCGAGCGTCGACCGGACACTTGAACTTACGCCGTGCAGCGGCCTGGAGACAGAACTCCGAAGTGGCTGAATGAAGGGCAGGGGGCTAGAATTTTTTCAGGAGGTGTAATAAATTTTGTGTAAGTGGTTTGACGGGTGAGCCTCAGACTCCACCAAAGACCAACCATGAAACCTAACATCAAAGACAAGCTGCTCGACGAGTTGCTGTAAAACTACAGCGGGCCGGGCGATCTGCTCGGCCCCGACGGGCTCCTCACCGAGCTGAAGAAGCGCCTCATCAACCGCGTCCTTGAAAGCGAGATGACCACCCATCTCGGCTACGAGAAGCACGGCGAGCCGCCCGAAGGGCAGCCCAACGCGCGCAACGGCCACAGCCACAAGACCCTCCGCACCGGGGACGGCAAGCTGCCCATCCGCGTACCCCGCGACCGTGCCGGCGACTTCGAGCCAGCCCTCATCCCCAAGCACCAGCGCCACTTCGACGGCTTCGACGAGGCCATCGTCAGCCTCTACGCCCGCGGCCTTGGCGTGCGCGAGATCCAGCAACACCTCCTCGAAATCTACAAGGTCGAGGTCTCCACCTCCCTCATCACCAACGCCACCGACGCGGTCGCCGAAGAGGTCAAGGCATGGCAGAACCGCAGCCTCGACGCGGTCTATCCCATCGTCTATTTCGACGCCATCGTCGTCAAGATCCGCCACGAGGGCAAGGTCACCAACCGCGCCATCTACCTTGCCATGGCCATCAACCTCGAAGGCAGGAAGGAGGTTATTGGCTTTTCTTGTCCTGAATATGGAGTAAGATGTCTTTACCATAGATTTTTCTCTCCTTGAACTGGAGAAATCTTTCGATAGTATTTCGTGGAATCACTTAAACATAGAGTAATCTCTCTTTAGAATGGAGTAGTCCCTCTCTGGTATAGAGTATTCCCTCTCTGGCATGGAGTGTTCCCTCTCGAAACTGGCGTATTCCCTCTCGAAACTGGCGTATTCCCTCTCTGAAACGCTTGTATTTCCTCCCCTGGCAGGCATCCTCATGCCGCCGCCCGATAAACATGCCCGCCTCACCCACCAGCCCCGGTCCCAACATCCCACTCGACCGGATCTTATCCGGCATCAGCAGCCCGGTCCGGTGGAGCATCGTGAAAGAACTTGCGAAGGGCGAGCCGCTCCCCAGCGCCGAGCTGGCGAGGCGTTTGGGAATGGGCGACTCGGCCATGTCCAAGCAAATGGCCGTGATGAGGCACTGCGGTATGGTGGTGACACGCTATGGTCACTACGCCCTGCCGAGCGGGGTTCTCTCCGATGACGGAAAAACGGCCGACTACGGCTGTGTCGTGCTGCGGCTGGACAGGTCATGAGCCTCCGGATGGCACCGGGTGCTTCATCGCATCATTTCCTCGGGTTTCGCCGAATATCCCTGGTTTTCGTAATTTCTTCCGGTTCCCGCCAAGGGGGCCTGCCCGTCCCTGCCGCATGAGCCGTGATCAGAAATTCAGCTTCGCGAGCTCCTTGGGCAGGAAGACGCCGTCCTTGCGGATGAGCTTGCCGTCGAAGCGGATCTCGCCGCCGCCCCAGTCCTTGCGCTGGATGCTGACCATGTCCCAATGCACCTGCGAGCGGTTGCCGTTGTCGGCGATCTCGTAGGCTTGGCCCGGCGTGAAGTGAAAGGAACCGGCGATCTTCTCGTCGAACAGGATGTCGCGCATCGGTTCGCGGATGTGCGGGTGGAAGCCCAGCGCGAACTCGCCGATGTAGCGCGCGCCCGGATCGGAATCGAGGATGCGGTTGATCTCCTTCGTCCTGGAGCCCGCCTCGGCCTTGGTGATTTTCCCCTGGCTGAACTCCAGGCGGATCGCATCGAAAGCGATGCCCTGGTAGATCGTCGGTGCGTTGTAGGTGATGAAACCCTCGACCGAATCCTTGACGGGCGATGTGAAAACCTCGCCGTCCGGGATATTGTAGTTTCCGCCGGAGGCGACGGCGGGGATGTCCTTGATGGAGAATTTCAGGTCGGTGCCCGGGCCGGTGATGTGGACCTCGTCGGTCTTGTTCATCAGCTTCACCAGCACGTTCATGGCGGGGGTGAGAGCCTTGTAATCGAGCAGGCAGACCTTGAAAAAGAAGTCCTCGAAAGCCTCGGTGCTCATGTTCGCCTGCTGCGCCATGGCGGGCGTGGGCCAGCGGAGGACGCACCATTTCGTTTTCTTCACGCGGTGATCCATCACGCCGCGGAGCTTTTTCATGGCGAGCTGCATGGAGTCCGCGGAGACATCGGAGGTTTCGGAAATGTTGTGGCTGCCGCGCACCGCGATGTAGGCGTCCATGTCCTTCATCTCGGCCAACAGGTGTTTCGCGATGATCTGGTATTGCTCGTCCTCCGCGCCGCTGAGCATTTCGCGGGTGATGCGCGCCTGGTGAATGCGGATGAAGGGAAACGCCTTCCGTTTCCGCGTCTCGCGGATCAGCGCGACGCCGATGGAGTCCGGCACGTCATAGAGGTCGATGAGGACTTTCTCCCCTTTTTTCAGGGCGGTTGAGTAGCCGATAAGTTGGGAGGCAAGGGCCTCGATTCGCGGGTCGTGCATGGATTCAAGTTAACCGGAATCCGCCGCCATGGAATGGAAAATTTCCTGAACCCCATGATTTACCCGGCGGCGCATCGCGCAGGATCCCAATGGCGTGGCCATGCCTGATGGGGCGGCCGTTTGCGCGGGCGAGGGAGTTGACCCTTTCCTCCTGCGCTTCCTGGAAACTAGGAGGTTTCCGAGGAAATCCACGCCGCACAGGAACCGGAAGGAACGATCACCGGAAAGGGAGATTATTCGTAGGAGGATTCCACACGCTCCGCCACATCCCGGTAGCCGTAATCAACCTCGTAGATTTGCTTGAAGGCGTCCAATGCCGCAGCCTTGTCGCCCATGTCGTGGTGAATCAGACCCTTTTCGTAAAGGACTTCCTTCTTGGTGCCGTCCATCGCGTGGAGATCGGCGAGCGCATCGCTGAGCTGCTTGATGGCGAGGTCGAACATGTTCTTCGCCCGGAAGGTTCGCCCGAGAAGAAGCAGCACCTTGGTGCGGATGTGCGGGTTGCGGGTCGCCTGCTGGAGATGCGGGATGGCGGCGGTGTGATCGCCGCTGCGGTAAAGGGCGTAGCCGAGTTCGAAACGGAGCTGGGGATCCGTCGGGTTCTGGTCAACCCGTGCTTTCGCTTCGGCGACCTGCTCGGCAAGCCGCAGGGAACGGTTTTGTGCGAGTTGCACCGCGAGTTCCACGTTGTCCGGATCGGCGGCCACGGCGACTTCAAGCGCCCTGAGTTCGGCCTCAAGGGCGCGATCGCGCATTTGTGCGGATTTCGTGGAGAGGGCGATGTCACCGTTGCTGAGGGAGTGCGCCCAATGGAAAAAGGTGTAGGCGTTCGACCAGTCTTCGAGCTGTTCGTAAAGAGACGCGAGTTCCTTCGCCGTGGCGATATTGTTGGGATCGGAGTTGTATTTCTCGATCACGTTGTCACGCCTTGCCTCCAGCTGCTCGCGGGTGAGGCCGGAGCGCGCCGCTTTCTCAAGTTCCTCGTTGGCAGAGGCGTCGCGCATCAGGTCGCGCATGCTGGTGTTTTCGTCCCAGCGCTGTTTCTTCATGGAAGCGCGGGCGGAAGCGTCTTTCGCACCCTTGATTGCGGCGGAATCGGTGGGCGCCTGCTTGATGATGTCGTTGTAAACCTCGGTCGCCTTGGAAGGCATCTCGCGCGAGAGGTAGTGTTCGGCGAGCCTGTGGAGTAGCTTGACGTTCTCGGGCTTGTGCTTGCGGATGGTTTCGAGCGCGAACGCAGCCGTCTCCAGGAGATCCAGTTTCACGGCGGTGTCGAACAGGAGCTCGTTTGCCGCGTCACTGGTGGGATCTTTCTCCAGCTCTTTCTCGATGAGCGGAAGGGTTCCTGCGGGATCCTTCCTGGCTTGGCTCGCCAGCTTCATGACGCCCATGCCGCCCCCGGACATCGTGAACAGGCTTTTCTTTTTCTCCGCTTTCGAATGGATCTGGATCTCGCACTTGCGAAGGATGATCCGCCCTTCCAGGAAAGCGGGCTCGTCCTTGAGCACTGCCTGAAGGAGGCTCACCGCATATTCCAGGTTGTTCATCTGGACGGCGCTCAGGGCTTTGAGCCAGAGCGGCCTGAGGACGGGAGCGAGTTCGGTTTCAGTAATTTCTGCCATGGCTGATTGGATATTCGGGGAATTTACCGCGATGCGGATCACGCTCCGGCAAATTGCCCGCTGAAGTTCTCGTTGGCAAGCATCGCCTTCATCCAATGCCCTCACATAAACCTTGCCATTCGGCCGTTCCGGCGTATCAAGCGCCCCGTTAGCGGTGCCTGCGCCGCAAAGCGACGCTTTTTCCGGTCTTTGTTCGATGAGGGATTGCAAGAGGTTCGACCCACAAATCATCGACACCGCCAGACGCCGATTCCCGGCCGGTCCGGCGAATTTGAAAAGACATGACCGCTACATTCGAAGCGATGGCTCTAGCCGCGCCCCTTAAACAGGTTCTCAGCGAACTTGAATACATCACCCCCTCCCCTATCCAGGCGCAGGCGATCCCGTTGCTTCTCGAAGGCCGCGATCTCCTCGGCTGCGCGCAGACGGGCACGGGAAAAACCGCCAGCTTCGCGCTGCCCATCCTCAACGCGATACACAACGATCCGCGCGCCCTTCGCCCGAAGCAGTGCCGCTGCCTTGTCCTTGCACCGACGCGCGAACTCGCGATCCAGGTGGGGAAAAGCTTCTCCACCTATGGCCAGAAAATCCGTTTCCGCCAGACGCTCATCTATGGCGGCGTGGGCCAGAACCCGCAGGTATCCGCGATGCGTCCCGGCGTCGATGTGCTCGTCGCCACCCCCGGGCGGCTGCTGGATCTGATCGAGCAAAGGCACGTCGATCTCACGGCGGTGGAGTTTTTCGTCCTCGATGAGGTGGATCGCATGCTCGACATGGGCTTCCTCCGTGATGTGAAACGCCTCGTCGCGATGCTCCCGCAGAAAAAACAGTCCCTGTTCTTTTCCGCCACGCTCGCCCCGAACATCGTGGAACTGGCGAAAACGATCCTGCGTGACCCTGCGCGGGTTTCCATCACCCCCGAGGTGACGACCGCCGAGCGCATCGAGCAGCGGCTCTGCTTCGTGGACCGCGGCAACAAGATGTATCTCCTCGAGCAGCTTCTCGACAAACAGGCGAAGGCCGAGTCCTCGAAGCTCACCATCGTCTTCAATCGCACCAAGCACGGCGCGAACAAGATCGCCAAGGCGCTCACTGCGGCAGGCTATGCCTCGGAAGCAATCCACGGCAACAAGTCCCAGGCTCAGCGTGAAAAAGCGCTCGCTCGCTTCAAACAGGGACTCGTTCCCGTCCTCGTTGCCACTGATGTCGCCGCGCGCGGCGTGGATGTGAAGGATGTCGGGCTGGTCGTGAACTACGACCTGCCGAACGAGCCGGAAGCCTATGTCCATCGCATCGGCCGCACCGGGCGGGCGGGAGCCGATGGCATGGCCGTTTCCTTCTGTGCCGAGGACGAGATCGATTTTCTCCGGGAAATCGAAAAGACCATCAAGAATGCCATTCCGCGACTTATCGACCACCCATGGCACAGCGAGTCTTTGAACGAGAAACATATCCGCGGATTCCGCCCCCCCGCCGTCAAGCAAGGCGGTAGGGGGAGCCAAAATGGGGGCGGCGGCGGCGGAAACCGCCGCGGGGGTGGCGGCGGTGGCGGCGGTGGCGGCGGTGGCGGGCGGAGCAGAAGCGCCCGCTCCGCGTGATGCTGCCTGGCAAGGCAAAACGTCCATTTTGCCTTGCAGACCTAACCGCTGACGCTAGTCTCGCATGGACATCAGCCCAGAACGGGCGGGTGTCACTAGTAACCAATAAACAACACAACTGATATGAACATGATCAAACTTGCCATCGTTGCCACTGTCGCAGCGTTCTTCGCAGCT
>JAIXQS010000059.1 GCA_027485615.1 Verrucomicrobiaceae bacterium | reverse complement strand
TCCATGCCCATTTTCGAAGAGACGTGCTGGATGTGGATGTGGGCGCCGGTGGCGTGGGCGAGGCGGATGTCGCGGTCGATGATGATTTCCTCGGCGCAGGCGGGGGAGCCGGCGATGCCGAGCTTGTAGGCGGTGGGGCCGTCGTTGAGGGCGCGGGGGCCGGCGAGTTCCGGCACCTCGCAGTGGGAGGCGAAGAACATGCCGAACTCCGAGGCGTATTGCATCGCGCGGTAGAGCAGGGTGGGGTTGAGCGTGGTATCGCCGTCGTCGGTGAGCATTTTCACCCCGGCTGAGCGCATGCCGTCGATGCCCGCCATTTCCTGACCCTCGCGGCCTTTCGAGACACAGCCGGAGGTGTAGATGGGGATGCGGGAGTTGCGTCGGCCGGATTCGAGGACGGCGGCGACGGCGGCGCCGGAATCGAGGGCGGGGGAGGTGTTCGGCATCATCACCAGGCCGGTGATGCCGCCGTTGATCGCGGCCTCGGAGCCGGTGGCGATGGTTTCCTTATGCTCGCCGCCGGGCTCGCGGAGATGGACGTGGGCGTCGAAAAAGCCGGGGCAGAGGATGCGGTTTTCGCAATCGATCACCCGTGCATCGCCGGGATCGAGAATGCCAGGGGCGACTTTTGCGATGATCCCGTCGCGGATCAGGACGTCGGCGGAGAGCAGATTCGGGGTGGACTCGGAGGCGATGCGGGCGTTGCGGAGGAGCAGGTTCACGCGGCGTTTCTAAACCTTAAATTTCAAACTTTAAACTTCAAAGAAGAGGGATGAACCGCCAAGTGGCCAAGAACGCCAAGGAAGAGGATTCTTTGGGTTTGGAAATTTCAGCGCTGCGCGAGGATCTCGTTGTTATCTCCGAGGAGGAGGTTTTTCGGGCGGATGGGGCTTTCGGAGTAGCCGAAGGCCATGATGGCGACGCGTTCGCCCTTTTTGATGAGGTGGGCGGCACCGCCGTTGATGAGGATCTTGCCGGTGTGGGGCGGCCCTTCGAGGACGTAGGTTTCCAGCCTTGCTCCGGTGGTGATGGAGGCGACGAGAACCTTTTCGCCCGGCCAGAGATCGGCGGCGTCCATCAGGTCGCGAGGGATCTCGATGCTGCCCTCATACTCCACATCCGCCTCCGTGATGACGGCGCGGTGGAGCTTCGATTTCAGGACTTCGCGGGTCCAGGTCGTTTCTGAGATCACCTTGCGGAACATCTTGTGGAAACGGACACCTTGGAAGGGGCGATGGTCAAGCGGAATCCGGGAAGGAGATCAGAGGTATCGGAAGCGGATTGCGGAGAGGCAGAACATGGTGGCGGTCTCCACGCGGAGGACAAGATCGCCGAGGGTGACGGGGATGAAACCGGCGGCGAGGGCGGCGGTGGTTTCCTCGGGGGAGAAATCGCCTTCCGGGCCGATAGCGATGGTGATGCTTTCCACATCGGGGCGGGACTGGAGGGTTTCGCGGAAATTTTTCGGATCCTCCGCGAGGGAGGCGATGATTTCCAGATCGGCGGGCGGGCGGTTCGCTAGCCATTCGGCGAAGGGCAGGGGGTCTTCGATGACGGGGATGGTGAACTGGCCGCATTGCTTGCAGGCCTCAAGGGCGGTGCGCCGCCATTTCTCCGCCTTGTCCTCGCCGGGGCTGACGATGGTGTGGCGCGTGACGAGCGGCTGGATCCGGGAAACGCCGAGTTCCACCGCTTTCTGGACGATCCAATCCATGTTTTTCCCTTTCGGAATCGCCTGCGCAAGGGTGATTTCCGGCAGAGGGGTGGGGGTGGACTCCGCGAGTTCCAGCATCAGATCGACTCGCTGTTTGGAAACGGAAAGCACGCGGGCTTCGGCATGGTTTCCCAGCCCGTCGAAAACGGTCAGCGTCGCACCGGGCTGGATGCGGAGGACTTGGGAGAGATGCTTGGCTTCGTCGCCTTCGAGGAACGGCGTTTCTGTCCAAGAGGAAGGTGGGAGATAGGCTCGTGGCACGGCGGAAACGTTCAATTTTAAACTTTAAACCTCAAGGAAGAGGAGTGGTGGCGGGTGGTGGGGCGACCGAAGATCGCGCCCCTACGCACGGAGAAAGGTCTCCAGCATCTGCTTGCCGTGTTCCGTGAGGATGGACTCGGGGTGAAACTGGACGCCGTGGACAGGATGCTCCTTGTGGCGCAGACCCATGATCTCGCCTTCCTCCGTCCATGCGGTGATCTCCAGGCAATCGGGCAGGGTCTCGCGTTTCACGATGAGCGAGTGGTAGCGGGTGGCCTCGAAGGGGCTGGGAAGCCCTTTGAAAACACTCGTGCCGTTGTGGTGGATGGGAGAGGTCTTGCCGTGCATCAGGCGGTCGGCGCGGACCACATCGCCGCCATAGACCTGGCCGATGGACTGGTGGCCGAGGCAGACGCCGAGGATGGGGGTGGTGGCGCCAAGCGCACGGATCAGCTCCAGGGAAATGCCCGCCTCGTTCGGAGTGCAAGGGCCGGGGGAAATGCAGATCCTTTCCGGGGCGAGGGCTTTCACCTCTTCGACCGTGAGCGCGTCGTTGCGGAAAATTTTCATCTCCACCCCCAGCTCGCCGAAGTATTGGACGAGGTTGTAGGTGAAGGAGTCGTAGTTATCGAGGATGAGGAGCATCTGGCGGGATACCCTAGATTTGAAAGTGGAAAGCTCAAGGAAGATGTGGGGGCTCACCCTCCCTTAGGCGATGGCTGTAAGGGTGTGCAAGGCAAGTCTCGCCGCCAAGTGTAAGGCGTGTGAGTGCATCGCGGGAGGCGAGGGTTTCGGGGAATCGACGCTCTAAGAAAGTAAGACACATCACGCGTCCAGCCTCAGCGCGGCTTTTTGTGCGGCTGATTTGGCTTCGTTCTTGTTTTCGCCGGAGGCATCGGTGAGGCGCATGCCGACGGGTTTCGAGACTCCGAATTCCTCCATGGTCACTCCATACATCACGTCGGCGCGGGCCATGGTGCGCTTGGAGTGGGTGACAATGATGAACTGGGAGCGGTCGATGAAGCGGTCGAGGACTTTCACGAAACGGCCGATGTTCGACTCGTCGAGCGGGGCGTCGAGCTCGTCGAGGACGCAGAAGGGCGAGGGCTTGATCATGTAGATCGAGAACAGCAGGGCGACGGCGGTCATGGAGCGCTCACCGCCGGAGAGGAGGGTGATGGACTGGAGTTTTTTGCCGGGCGGCTTGGCGATGACCTCGATGCCGGATTCGAGCGGGTCGGACTCGTCGATGAGCGTGAGGTCGGCTTCACCTTTCTCGCCGAAGAGTTCCTTGAACATTTCGCGGAAGTTGAGGCGCACCTGGGCGAAGGTTTCGGAGAAGCGGCGCTGGGTTTCCTCGTTGATGCGCTCGATGACGGCGAGCAGCTCGGTCTTGGAGTTGACGAGGTCGTCGTGCTGGTTGCGGAGGAAATTGTGGCGCTCCTCGAGCTCGTCGTATTCCTCGATGGCATCGACGTTGACGGGGCCCATGGACTCGATCTTGCGCTTGAGGTCGTGGACGAGGGACTCGACGTGAGACCAGTTCGGCTCGCCGGGGATGTCGGGAATTTCCTCTGAAGGATAAGTCTTATTGGATTCATAGGACGTATTGGATTCATCCTCCTCGCCCGATGCATCGCGAGCCTTGCGACCTACCAGCGTAGCCAGCAACAAATGCGCGTCCGGCTCGAAGGTGGCGAGGGTGATCTGGTGGCGATCCTCGGTGGAGTCCATGAGGTTTTCCAAACGGAGGTCGAGCTTGGTGGCGGCGATCTCCTCGCGGCCTTTCTGCTCGTTGGTGGCGGCGAGCTGTTTGCGGAGCGCGGAGAGCTGCAGCTCGGCTTCCTCGATGGCCTTGATGAGTTCGCCGCGGCCTTCGGCTTTCTCGGAAAGCACCTGCTGGAGATCCTCGGCCTCGATGCGGTGATCCTCGACCTGGTTTTTCAGCGAGACGTTTTCCTCGGCGGCGGCTTCGATGCGTTGGGTGAAATTCGCGATCTCCGCCTCGCGGCGGATGGCGATTTCGCGCAGCTCGGAGAGGCGGGCTTCCATGGGGCGCTGCTGCTCCTCGGCGGCTTGTTTGGCGCGTTTCTCGACGGCGAGCTGGGTGCGGAGTTCGTTGAGGGCGGCGCTGAGTTCCTGCTCGGATGAGATCGCGGAGTCCGACTGAGATTGGAGCGAGCGGGTCTGATCCTCGATGGCGGCGAAGCGATCGCGGGACGAGGCGAGTTCGGACTCAAGCGATTGGCGCGAGTCGGAGGCGAGGGTCTCGCGCTTGTCGAGTTCCGAGCGTTCCCAGCGGACGTTCTCAATGCGTGTGTTGAAATTCTCGACCTCGCGGCTGGCGAGCGAGAGCTGGCCCTGGAGCGTGGAGAGTTCCACTTTCTGACGCTGGAGGCGCTCGCGGGAAACCTCGACGGCCTCACGCTGCGACTCAAGCTGGGATTCAAGCGTGGTGACGCGGGTGCGGGCTTCCTCGTCGGATTGGCGGAGCGCTGCTACTTCCTTTTCGAGCGAGCGGACTTCGTTTTGCCTTTCCAGCAGGGATGTCGAGGCACCGGAAGCAGCGCCGCCTTGGATGGTGCCTTCTGGCGAGAGCGTCTCGCCGGCGAGGGTGACGAAGGTGAGGGTGCTGTAGTCGTTGCGGAGTTTCAGCGCGGTGGCGAGATCCGGGACGATGAGGGTTTTCTCAAGGAGCTGCTCGATGATTGCGGCGACCTGCGGCTCGGACTTCACTTTGTCGAGCGCCCATGCGGTGGCTCCGGATGGGAGGGTCTCGATCTGGGTGCCCGCAGCTTTCGGGATGAGGTTTTTCGGAAGGATGGCGGCTTGGCCGAGTTTCTTCTCGGTGAGGCGTTGGATGAGGGTTTCCGCGACGGCGGAATCGGAGACGAGGACGGTCTGGAGTTTCGCGCCGAGGGCGGCTTCGATCGCGCGGGCGGCGGAGTCATCGGCTTGGATGAAAGTGGCGAGGACTCCATCGATGGAGGGCTTGAATTCGTCGGGCGAGTCGAGGCCTTTGAGCAGGTTCTGTGTGCCTTTCGCAAAACCTTCGCCGGACGCGACGAGTTGTTTTACGGCGTCGAGGCGGGCGGAGCGCTGGGCGAGGATTTTGTTGGAATCCGTGGCGGCGGTGCGGGCGGCATCGAGATCGCCGCGGGTGTGCTGGTAGCTGCGCTCGGCGGATTGGAACGTTTCTTCCAGCTCGGTGAGTTGCGCACCGGTTTCGGAGACGAGCGCAGCGATGTTTGTCTGCTGGGCGATATACTCCTCGACTCCGATGTTCAGGCGCTGCTCTTCCTCGGCGAGCTGGCGGGCGCGCTCGCGGTTGCCTTCGAGCTGGGCGAACGAGGATTCGATTTTCGCCTGCATCGAGGCGATGAGGTTCTGGCAGGTGTTCGCCTCGGCGCGGGAGGCGCGGAGGGCGGTTTCGAGGTTCGCGCGGGTTTCGCGGGCGGTGACGGTGCGTTCCTGGAGTTTATCGAGTTCGATTTCCTGCTCGGCGATGCGGCGGTTGAGCTGGTCGAGCGCTTCGTTGGCGGCGGTGAAATCGAATTCCTGCTGGGCGAGTTTCTCGCGGGTCGCGGAGATGTCGGAATGGTTCTGTGAGATTCGGCCCTCGAGTTCCGATTTACGCTCGTTGTTGAAAGCGATGCGCGCCTCGGCGGAGGCGAGGGCGTTACGGTGCTCGTTGAGCTGCTGGCGGAGCTCGGCGAGTTCCGATTCGAACAGGCGGGCGGCGGAGCGCGCTTCGGAAACGAGCTCTTCCTTTTCCGGAAGCTGGCGGGAGAGGTGGGAATCCTGCGCGTCGAGCGAGCGGATGGAGGTGGTGAGTTCGGCGCGCTCCGCGGTGATCTCGGTGTAACGCTTGTGGGCGAGGTGGGTGTCTAGGATGCGGTAATCGGTAGAGAGCGACTGGAAACGGCGGGCTTTCGCGACCTGGCGTTTGAGGGAATTCATCCGGCGCTCCTGCTCGGCGAGGACATCGGAAACGCGGAGCAGGTTCGCCTCGGTGTATTCGAGTTTCCGCAGTGCGTCCTTTTTCTCGCGCTTGAATTTCGTGATGCCCGCCGCCTCCTCGAACACCGCGCGGCGCTCCTCGGGTTTGGAGGAAAGGATCTGGTCGATCTGGCCCTGCGCCATGATCGAGTAGGCGGTGCGGCCGATGCCGGTGTCCATGAAGAGATCGTGGATATCGCGCAGGCGGCAGAGGGTGCCGTTGAGGCGGTATTCGGAGCGGCCGTCGCGGAACACCCGGCGTGTGATGGCGACCTCGTTGAAATCGACTTTCAGCGACTCCTCGCAATCCGCCATGGTCAGCGTGACCTCCGCCATGCCGAGCGGCTTGCGTTTTTCCGTGCCGTTGAAAATGACATCCGCCATCTCGCCGCCGCGCAGGGCTTTCGCGGAGGTTTCCCCGAGCACCCAGCGGATGGCATCGACGACATTCGATTTGCCGCAACCGTTAGGGCCGACGATGCCGGTGACGCCTTGGGCGAATTCGAACACGGTCTTGTCGGCAAAGGACTTGAATCCTTGGATTTCTAGGGTCTTGAGATACATGGAGTGGGTGAGTTGGAGTGGAAAAGCGGCGATCCGAACGGGATCGGGTATTGGGGAGAGACTAGGGATTGATTCCGGCGAAGCAAGATGAGAATGCCCAGTAGCACATGATGTGGTGGTTAAATTTAGATTAAGACACCACATATTGTGCTTATGGGTAATTTGCTAAACTTAAGCTTTTTGTCGGTGACGGTGCTTGCCGGGGAAAATGAGCTTGCGGAGAAAGGGTTCGGTGATAGACACAACTCCAGATGCAAGGAGTGTTTACGCGAACCCAAGCGCGTTTCAGGTGGGCGATGATGGCAGGCTTCGCGGCTTTCACACTTTTCCGTGTCATGGCGCAAGCTCCGGTGGATCCGAATTTCGATCCCTCGGATGTCTATTTCCAGGCGTATCTGGATGTAAGAGCCGCCGAACAGCTTGAGAAAGATGGCGATTTCTTAGGCGCCCTAAAAAAATACGAACAGGCGGGGAAGCTGTTCGATTCGGTGGGTAGATTTTATCCGGATTGGAAATCGGGCATGGTGGGCAACCGTCGCGACCTTACCACGAAAGCGATCGAGGTGGTGCGCGGGAAGGCGGGGGAACAGTTCAACAAGGAACGGGGCGTGATCGCGGAGCTGGAGGGCGGGGTGAAAGTCGGCGCGACGCCTCAAAAAGAGACGGTGATGATCCCGAAGCCTGCCAATCCCGGAGCCGCGCCGAAGCCGCCGACCAGAACCGAACCGGTCATCCCGGAGCCGCCTTCGCGAGGGATCCTTGAGGTGGATCCGCTGCAGGCACGTCGGCTGAAGGATGCGGAGGCAGAGCTTGCGCGGCTGAGGAAAATGATTTCAGAGGCCGATGCGCGCACCAACGAGGCAATGCGCAACGCGACGCGGTTGCAGGACATGCAGAAGCAGAACGAGGTGCTGGCGCGGCAACTGAAGGAAGCGGAAGCAAAGGCTCGGCAGAACGGCGGACAGCAGGAGGCGCAGGCCGAGCTGGCACGGTTACGCAAGATGATTTCCGAAGCCGACGCGAGCAGCAATGCGGCGATGCGTAACGCGACCCGCGTGGAGGACATGCGGAAGCAGAACGAGGCGCTGGCGCGGCAACTCAAGGAGTCCGAGGCAAGGGCTCAGGCTTTGCGGGCCCAGCCGCCGATCCAGAGGGATTCTCAGAAAATGGAGGCGGCGGAAGCGGAGCTGGCCCGGCTGCGAAAAATGATTTCGGAGTCCGACGCGAGGGGCAACGAGGCGATGCGTAACGCGGCCCGGGTCGAAGACATGCGGAAGCAGAACGACACGCTTTCCCGTCAGCTCCGTGCGGCCGAGGCAAATGTCCAGACGCTGCGCGCGCAGATGGCGGCAGCACCCGTCAAGGGCGAGATGGATGCGCTTA
>JAIXQS010000146.1 GCA_027485615.1 Verrucomicrobiaceae bacterium | reverse complement strand
GATCGATACCGAATCCCTCCGCCAGCGCCTTCGCGAAATGCTCCGCCTCGGGTGCGCCGAAGCCGTAATCGGTCGATTCGTCGGCGATCAGGGAAACGTCGCCCCAGATCGGCTGGCCGTCTTTCCGCCAATAGCAGGCAAGGCTCCAGCGCGGCAGCTCCTCCCCGGGATACCATTTTCCCTGGCCGTAGAAAAGCAGGCCGCCGGGAGCGAATTTTTCGCGCAGCCGCTTGATGAGCTTATCGGAAAGCTTCCGTTTCGTAGGCCCTTGCGCGGCGTTGTTCCATTCGTCGCCGTCGAGGTCGTCCATGGAAATGAAAGTCGGCTCGCCGCCCATCGTGAGGCGCACATCCATCGCACTCAGCTCGGTGTCGATGTCGCGCCCGGACGCGAGGATTTTTTCCCAAGCATCCTCGGTGTAGGGCAGGGTGGTGCGCGGGGATTCGTGAATGCGCGTCACGCCCATCTCGTGCTCCATGCGCGATTCGCAGGGGGCCGTGCCGCCGCTCACGGGCGCAGCGCTGCCGGGTCTTGGCGAGCAGGCCAGCGGAAGATGGCCTTCCCCTGCGAGAAGGCCGGATGTCGGATCCAGCCCGATCCATCCCGCGCCGGGCAGATAGACTTCCGTCCATGCGTGCAGGTCGGTGAAATCCACTTCCGATCCGCTCGGGCCGTCGAGGCTTTCCACATCGGGTTTGAGTTGGATCAGGTAACCGGAAACGAAGCGCGCCGCCAGACCCATGCCGCGGAGCACGTTCACAAGCAGCCACGCCGAGTCGCGGCAGGAGCCCGAGGCTTTTTCCAAGGTCTCCTCCGGTGTCTGTACGCCCGGTTCCAGGCGGATCTTGTATTCCATCGCCTTGTGGGCGGCGGAGTTCAGCTCGACCAGCACGTCGATCGTGCGACCCTTCTTTTTACTGAACCACCGCGTGCAATGGCACACCCGCGGCCCCACGTCTTCTACCTCAAGGTAGGGAGCGAGTTCGTGTTTCAGTTCCTTCTCGTATTCGAAAGGGTAATTCTGCGCGCTCTCATCCAGGAAGAAATCGAAGGGGTTGTGGACGGCCATCTCGACGACGAGGTTCACCTCCACGTCCAGCCTCGGCATGGGTTCGTTGAAGACGAGGCGAGCGAGGTAGTTACCCTGCGGATCCTGCTGCCAATTGATGAAATGGTCGCCGGGCCCGATCTTCAGCGAATACGCGAGCACCCGCGTCTTGGAGTGCGCCGCAGGCCGCAGCCTCACCACATGCGGCCCGTGCTCGACCGGCTTGTCGTATTCGTAGCTGGTGCGGTGGTGAAGGGCGACGTGGATGGACATAAGTCAGGGTTCCAAAGGAATTCCTGATGTCGATAAGCACCCAATATGCCACACGGTTGGTTGGGAGCCTATTTTGCCCCTTCGCGGGCGAGAAACTCCGCCTCCTCCTCGTGGGAGTGGATCTGGAGATTTACCTGGACCCCTTCCTTATCCGCTGCGGCTTTCAGGACGCTGCGGATCGCGGAGGCCGTGAAGCCGTTGCGCCCGATCAGCATCGCCACGTCCTCCTTGGCCAGCACCAGCTTGAAGCGGAGTTTTTTAGGCCCGAGTTCAGCGACCTTCAATTGCGCCTTGGCCGGCTCATCGATGAGTTTCACCGCCACAAACTGCAGAAAATTCCTCAACCTGTCCGTAACCGCGTGCATGGACGCAGTTTTCCTCATCCCGGGAAAATCCGCAAGCTCCCATCGCGATCCGGTGCGGAATGCCTCCGCTTTTCCCAAAGGGTTTGCAATCCCATGCGAACCGTTAATCGTTCATCAGTCCGATGAAAACCACCTCCCTCAAGCTCGAGTTCGACACCCCGCAGTTCCTGCAAGGGCTGTTCGCGAACGACCGGCGCAACCTTTCCTACATGGAGCAGGAGCTGGAACTGAAAACCGTGACGCGGGACGGGTGGATCAGTTTCACCGGGGCGGAGGATTCCACCCTGCTCGCTGCGAAGGTGTTCCATGACCTGGAAACCACGCAGCGCAACGGGCTGCACATTTCGGCACGGGATTTCCGGCTGGCGGTGGATGTCGCGCGTCAATCCGGCGAGATCCCGCTGAACTCCCTTTCCACAGTCCGCCTCGTCGGCTCACGCAACCGCAAAACCGTTTCACCACGCACGCCGAACCAGCTCGGCTACGTGAAGGCGATCCAGGAAAACGATGTCACCTTCGGCCTCGGCCCGGCCGGCACCGGCAAGACTTACCTCGCGATGGCGGTTGGACTTCACATGCTGAAAAAGCGCGCGATCCACCGCATCATACTCACCCGTCCGGCTGTGGAAGCCGGTGAGGCGCTGGGTTTCCTTCCCGGCGACCTGAAGGAAAAGGTAGCCCCTTATCTCCGCCCGCTTTACGACGCGATCCACGACATGCTCGATCCCGAGGAGGCACAGCGATACCTCGACGAGGAGATCATCGAGATCGCGCCGCTCGCTTTCATGCGCGGTCGGACCTTGTCCCGGTCGTTCGTAATCCTCGACGAAGCGCAGAACACGACGCGAGAACAGATGTTCATGGCGCTCACCCGGCTCGGCGAGGAATCGAAGCTCGTGGTCACGGGCGACTCCTCGCAGGTAGATCTCAAGCCCGGCGTGCGATCCGGCCTCCACGAGGCGGAGCATGCGCTGGGCGGCATCAAGGGCATCGCGTTCACGCGATTTACCTCAGCCGACATCGTCCGGCATCCCATCGTCGAGCACATCGTAAACGCTTACGAAAAATACCGGCAATAGGGTGCCTCAAGCGACCTGCCGGTCCACGTCCTCACGGAGGTTCTCGATGATGTATTCCTGGCGGCTCGGGGTGTTTTTTCCCATGTAGAACGCGAGCAGTTCCTTCACACCCTTGCCCTCCTCGTATTCCACGGGATCGAGCCGCATGTCGGCTCCGATCATGAACTTGAACTCGTCCGGCGAGATTTCGCCAAGCCCCTTGAAGCGGGTGATCTCGGCGGCCTTTCCGCATTTTTCAATCGCCTTCACGCGCTCCTCCTCGGTGTAGCAGTAGAAGGTTTCCTTCTTGTTGCGCACGCGGAACAGGGGTGTCTGCAAAATGAAGAGATGCCCGTCGCGGATCATTTCCGGGAAAAACTGGAGGAAAAACGTCAACAGCAGCAGTCGGATGTGCATCCCGTCCACGTCGGCATCGGTGGCGATCACGACCTTGTTGTAGCGCAGCGATTCGATCCCGTCCTCGATGTTCAGCGCCGCCTGCAACAAGGCGAACTCCTCGTTTTCGTAAACGATCTTGCGCGGCAGCGAGTAGGTGTTGAGCGGCTTGCCGCGCAGCGAGAACACCGCCTGCGTTTCCACGTCCCGGCTCTTCGTGATCGACCCGGAGGCCGAGTCTCCCTCGGTGATGAACAGTGTGCTTTCCTCTCGGCGCTTGTGCTTGGAATCGAACCTCACGCGGCAGTCGCGCAGCTTTTTGTTGTGCACTTTCGCCTGCCGCGCGCGTTCGCGGGCGATCTTCTGGATGCCCTTGAGATCCTTGCGCTCGCGCTCGGCGGCGTTGATCCGCTTCTGGATCGCCTCCGCCACCTGGGGGTGCTTGTGTAGGTAGTTGTCGAGGGAGGCTTTGAGGAAATTCCCAATGAACCCGCGCAGCGACTCACCGCCCGGCTCGATCACCGAAGAGCCGAGCTTCGTCTTCGTCTGCGATTCGAAAACCGGCTCGATGATCCGCACGCAGATCGCCGCCTCGATGCCTGCGCGGATGTCCGCCGGGTCATACTGCTTTTTGTAGAAACCGCGGATCACCTGCACCAGCGCCTCGCGGAACGCGGCGAGGTGCGTGCCGCCTTGCGAGGTGTTTTGGCCGTTAACAAACGTGTGGTATTCCTCGCTGCTCTCCGCGCAATGCGTGAACGCGATCTCGATATCGTGCCCGATGAGATGGATGGGCGGATAGAGCGCCTCCGTCTCCATCTCCTCACGCAGCAGATCGAGTAGCCCGTCCTTGGAGCGATACTTCTTGCCGTTGAAAACGACCGTCAGCGCCGGATTCAGGTAGGAGTAGTAGCGGCACATCTTTTCCACGAAGGGATCGCGGAATTTCGTCTTCGCGGGGAAGATTGTGCGGTCGATGTCGAAGGCCAGACGAGTCCCGTTCAGGCCGTCGTCCTTGCGGGGCTTCTTCATATCGACCGTCAGTTCGCCCTTGGAGAATTCCAGAGCCTTCGTCTCGCCGTCCCGCCATGCCTGGATCTCGAAAAAATCGGAAAGGGCGTTCACCGCCTTGATGCCGACGCCGTTGAGCCCCACGGTTTTCTTGAAAGCCTCGCTGTCGTATTTCGCGCCGGTGTTGATTTGCGCCGCGCAGTCGAAAAGTTTCCCGAGCGGAATGCCGCGTCCGAAATCGCGAACCTCCACGCGGCCTTCTTCGTCGATGTCGATCCGCACCTCCTTGCCGTGGCCCATGATGTGCTCGTCGATCGAGTTGTCCACGGCCTCCTTGAGCAGGATGTAGATGCCGTCGTCCGACGAGGAGCCGTCGCCCAATTTCCCGATGTACATCCCCGGCCTGAGCCGGATGTGTTGCCGCCAATCCAGTGACTTGATGTCGTCTTCCGTGTATCCCGCTGCCATAATGCTTCACGTTTCTAAAATACCCGCCGGGGCGGCGCAAGCGTGGGAGACCGGTATTTTCGTTCACCGGTCATTTCGAGCACGAGGCGGCAGGCGGGAAACTGGAGGCTTGAGGAGGAGCTTGGGGTGGGGTAGCTTAGGGAATGGATGAAGAATGCAAATGCAGTGCGCAGCGAAAAATTGATTTTTCAGACAATCCCCTTGCTCAGAGGATACTCAAAGAAGGGCTTGCGATACAGGACAGGTTTTCCGCCGAGCCGGTTTATGCGAGAACAGGCAAAGGTTACCTGAAAAGCGTGGGCGTCAGCGAGATCGCTGAGGCCAAGCTGGCCATGAAACGCGAAAGCTCACCGGTGCCATGAGGGCGGCATGGATCAAGGACGTGTTGGGAGCTGGTCGTATGGCAGAACGAACAGCTATGCCTCGCCCGCAAAGCGCATCACGGTCCGACATCCGATGGTCACGAGGACACAAGGGCGCTATGGAACACGCATCATCGCGATGAGTTTGATCTGCCCGAACTCGCCGACTTTTGCCGGAAATGCCATCGCATGGCTCCTTTCACGAACTACAACGGGAACACCTTTTCGGCGATCATGAGGGCAATCATTGATGATGCCGGGTTTCCAACCGACCGCAGAGCGCTTGCCAGAAGCCTCGCCGGTCACATCGTGGCCGGGGTCGCGGAGGAAGGCGAGGTCGAGGCGTTCCGGGAACTTTGCGCGATGCTGGGCGGCTGATTTACCCGCCGCAGAAAAATTCTAAAGTTCTCCCTCGATCAGATCCTCCAGCGTCTGGCGCTTGCGAACCAAGGTCGCGTCGCCGCCTTCCACCAGGATCTCGGCGGGGAGGGGGCGGGAGTTGTAGTTCGAGGCCATCACGAAGCCGTAGGCTCCGGCGGACATCAGCGCTACGGCATCGCCGGGCTGGAAATCGGGGAGGGGTCTGTCCTGGCAGAAGAAGTCGCCGCTCTCGCAGATCGGGCCGACGACATCGACCTTGGTGAGCTCGGAGGAGGTCGGTTCGATGAGCGGGACGATCTCGTGGTGGCCTTCGTAAAGGGCAGGGCGGATCAGGTCGTTCATGCCCGCATCGACGATCTTGAAGGTCTTCGCGGAGCCCTTTTTCTCGTAGAGGCAGCGGGTCACAAGGACGCCGGCGTTGCCGACGATGTAGCGGCCGGGTTCCAGGAGGATTTTCAGGCCGAGATCCTTGATGCGGGGGACGAGTTCCTGGCCGTATTTCTCGATGGTGAGCGGGCGCTCGCTTTCGGCCTTGGAAGACCACCAACCGGGCGTGCCGGACTGGAGGGAATCCTGATAGACGATGCCGATGCCGCCGCCGATGGACCAGAACTCGATGCCATGTTTCGCCTTGAGGGCGCTCACCATAGGGATGACCTTTTCCACCGCCTCGATGAACGGGTCGATGGAGGTGAGCTGCGAGCCGATGTGCATCTGCAGGCCGCGGAGGCGGATGTTAGGGAGTTCCGCGGCGGCGCGGGCATAGAGATCCGGGATGGCGGTGAAATCGACGCCGAACTTATTCTCGCTCTTGCCGGTGGAGATGTATTTGTGTGTCTTCGCGTCCACGTTGGGGTTCACACGGACCGCGGCGGGGGCGATTTTCCCGAGTTCCCCGGCGACCTCGTTGAGATAGCGGAGTTCCTCTTCGCTCTCGACGTTGAAAGAGTAGATGCCCTGCTCGAGGGCGTAGATGATTTCCGCGCGGGTCTTGCCGACACCGGCGAAGGTGCAGTGGGCGGGATCTCCGCCGGCCTTGATCACGCGGAAAAGCTCGCCGCCCGAGACGATGTCGAAGCCCGCGCCTTTGGTGGCGAGCAGGCGGAGGACGGAGAGATTGGAGTTCGCCTTGACCGCATAAGCGATCTCGTGATCCACACCCGCCAGTGCCTTGTCGAGGCGGATGAAATGGTCGGTGATCGTCCCCGCCGAATAGACGTAAAGGGGAGTGCCGTGTTCCTCGGCGAGGGATTTCAGGGAAACGTCTTCGCAGAACAGCTCGCCGTTCCTGTAGGAAAAGCCGTGCATGGCCGCCTTACTTGACGAGGCCCGCTTTCTTGAGGGTCACGAAAGCGCCGTTCTTGTTGATGGTCTTCAACGCGCGGCAGCTCAGCTTGATGCGCATGAACTTGTTGAGCTCGGGCACCCAGATGCGCTTGGTCTGAAGGTTCGGGGAAACGGTGCGCTTCGTCACCTTGGTGACGTGACGACCGATACCGCCCTTTTTCTTCGCCAAGCCGGAGCGATGGATTCTGCCGCCGGAGCGGACGCGGGTTCCTCTGATACTACAAATACGTGCCATAATGAAAATTGGTTAGCGGGAGGCGGAGGATGCCTTGGGATTTCAAGCCGTCAAGTCGAATCCTCGCAGAAAAATCAGGAATTTCAGTCGTTTGAGCGGCCTTGGTAGGAGCCGTCTTCGGTTTTTACCGAGATGCGCTCCCCTTTATTGATGAAAAGCGGGACGTTCACGTTGAGGCCGGTTTCCATGGTGGCGGGCTTGTAAACGTTGTTGGCGGAGTCGCCCTTCACGCCCTCGGAGGACTCGGCGACGGTCATGACCATGGTCAGCGGCAGCTCGATGCTGACGACGAGGCCGTCCGCGATCATGAGGGTGTAGGCCTGCCCTTCGATGAGATAATCCTTCACGCCTTCGATGAGATCCGCGTAAACGACCATGTCGTCGTAGGTCTCCGGGTGGAGGAAGTGGTAGCCCTCGGTGTCCTTGTAGGAATATTCGTGCGCGATTTTCTCAAGATGGACGCCTTCGAGCGAGTCGTTCGAGGTCAGGCGGAGGTTGGAAACCTTCTTGCTGGCGACGCTGCGGATCGACATCTGCACGTAGGACGCCATGCGCGGAGGAGTCTTGAGCTCGTGCTCGATGACGAGGCAGACTTCGTTGTTGTGGCGGACTGCATGTCCCTTGCGGAGGTTGATTACGTTGACGCTGGCCATAATGTGGGGCGCATTGGGTAAGGGGTCGGGCGCTGCTTGGCAAGGGCTGAAAATTCAAACTTCAAATCTCAAGTTTCAAGGAAGAGGGGGCGTGGAACCATGATTTCACTGGTCAGCCACTTACTTCTTCTTGAAAAAGACGTCACCATAAAGGGGGCTGTGGAAAACGTAGTAGTAGCCGAAAGGCTCGCGGTAGATCGCCGGGCCTTCGGCGATCAAGTGGTGGCGCTTGCCAGTATCGGTGATGTTCCAGCGGTATTCCGGTTCCACGAACCACACGATGGAACTGCTCCAGATCTTCTTCGTGCGGGCATCGCGGACGATGACGTGGGTGTCCCTGATTTCCAGTGTGTAGGTTGCGTTTTGCCAATCCGCCTGCTTGCCGGGATACCTCGAGCGGTCGATCTCGTAGCGGCCAATGATGTCAGTCTTGCTCGGCTTCGTCGGGCTAGCCAGCCAACCTAAAGTGGCTAAAGCCACCGGAAAGCAGACAAGAAAAACCAGCAGGAATCCAAGTGCCCGCTTCCTTTTGACCAGATAGATGACGAGAACACCACCCGTTAGAAGCAGGTATGGGAGAACGATTATTACAAAGAAGAAAATGCCGCCCATTTCTCCCGGTTTAGAATTTAGAATTTAGGATTTCGAGCTTCACAACGTGTGCCCCATCCTGATCCGCTTGGTCTCCAGATATTTCTGGTTGTGAACATTGGAGGGGAGGGAGAGGGGTAGCTGCTCGGTGATTTCCAGGCCGTAGCCTTCGAGGCCGACGACTTTCTTGGGGTTGTTGGTTAGGAGCTTGATGCGGCGGACGCCGAGGTCGTGGAGGATCTGGGCGCCCATGCCGTAGTCGCGGAGGTCGGAGGCGAAGCCGAGTTTCTCGTTGGCCTCGATGGTGTCGAGTCCCTGCTCCTGGAGCTTGTAGGCGTGGATTTTCGCGGGCAGGCCGATGCCGCGGCCTTCCTGGCGGAGGTAGAGGAGCACACCGCCGTCCTCGGAGATGCGCTTCATCGCGGCGGCGAGCTGCGGGCCGCAATCGCAGCGCTGGGAGTGGAACACATCGCCGGTGAGGCATTCGGAGTGGACGCGGACGAGGGTTGGTTTCTCGGGGTCGATCTCGCCTTTTGTGAGGGCGAGGTGGTGGGAATCGTCGAGGGAAACGGTATAGAGATGGCAGTCGAAATCGCCGTAATCCGTCGGCATGAGGACGGTGTGCTCGCGCTTCACGAATTTCTCGGAGCGGCGGCGGTATTCGATGAGCTGCGCGATGGTGCAGGCCTTCAGGCCGTGCTTTTCCTGATAGTCGCCGAGCTCGCCGACGCGGGCCATGGTGCCGTCCTCGCCCATGATCTCGCAGATCGCGCCGATAGGTGGAAGACCGGCGAGGGTGGCGAGATCGATGGCGGCCTCGGTGTGGCCGGCGCGGCGGAGGACACCGCCGGGCATGGCTTGGAGCGGGAAGATGTGGCCGGGTTTCACCAAGTCCTCGGCGTGCGCGCTTGGATCGGCGAGGAGTCGGATGGTGAGGGCGCGGTCGGCGGCGGAAATGCCGGTGGTGATGCCCTTCGCTGCGTCCACGGAGACCGTAAAAGCGGTTTTCATGCCCTCATGGTTGCGGCGGGTCATCTGCGGCAGATCGAGTTCCTCCGCCCGCTCCGCGGAGATGGGCGCACAGATCAGCCCCCGACCGTGGATGGCCATGAAGTTTACCATCTCGGCGGTGCAAAGCGAGGCGGCTCCGATTAGGTCGGCCTCGTTCTCGCGGTTCGGATCGTCGGCGACGATCACGAGTTTTCCGGCGGCGATTTCGGCGATGACCTCGCTGATGGGATGGAAGGTGAGAGAAGACATGTTTTGGGTAAATGCTGAAATGCTGAGAACTGAAATGCTGAAATTTAGTTGAGGAAGGGATTTTGCGGGGCTTGGGAGAGGAGGTGGTGGTAAGGGGAGATGTCCTTGAGGAGTTCGTTCCAGAGGGATAGGTCGTGGGCGCGGGAGAGCAGGGTATGGTCGGGTTTCAGTGGGATCCACGTGTTCCGAGTCAACTCGTTTTCCAATTGCCCGGGCGACCACGCGGAGTGGCCGATGCAGGCGCGGACAATCTGGCCGGGCATGCCGATGAGTTTCGCGGCGGTCTCGGCGGAGATGCGCGGGCGGTAGCGGAGGCCGTCGGTCTCGCTCCAGGAGAAGGAGGAAAAGGTCAGCTCGTCGGTGGCGAGCGGGCCGCCGTGGTGGACGGGGAGTTTCCGCAACGCCTTGAACTCCGGTTCCGACAGCAGCTCGCCGACGGTGGTTTCCGTGCGGTGGTTGATGATGGCTCCCGCCGCGCCGTCGGCGGCGGTGTGCTGGGAAAGGATGATCACGGAGTGGTCGAAGGTGCCATCGGCAAGGCTCGGCGATGCGATCAGCAACTGCCCGCGGAGCGAGAAGGATTGTTCGGATGCGGAGGAATCGTAGGCCATGTGCGAACCATCATGCCTGTGGTGGGAAACTTCAAGGACGATGGGCGGGGACAGGATGTCCCCGCGAGGGACTGGGACTGCAAGTCCCAGCCACGATCAGAAATCTTCGCGGCAGCGTGCCTCCGGTTTCACGGCCTTCCCGGTTTCTTCAGCGGGATGGGTGAAAAGGTATTTCCAGACATCCTCGTAAATGTATTCGCCGTTGGCTTTCGGAGATGCGCCGCCGGGAGTGGAGGCGCTGTGGGCGCGGTTCGGATCTTTGATCGACGCCTCGGTGGAAATCAGGCGGCGGGTGTTTCCGTAGGGCGGCTTCGATTCGCCCACGTTCACGATGGGGCCGAACTTGTGCAGATCGAGCATGAGCCATGAGCGGCAGTAGTGGTGACCTCGCCAACCGGCATCCCCGGTGTGCGTGAAACCGAAGAAGCGTTCGGGCGGAGTGGCGGATTTCAAGCCCTGCCATTTCTCCGTCTGGTCGCGGGGGCCGGAAAGCATCACCACGCGGGCGACCTTGATCTCCTTGGCGAGTCGTGCGGCGGTGGTGGAACCGTGTGAGGCACCGGAGAGGATGACCTTTTCCCAATCGAGCCCCTTGCCGTCGCGCGAGAGGAATTGTTTCCAGTTTCCCTTTGGGTGCTTCTGATCGAGGTATTTCACGAACTGATAGGAGCGCTCCATCAGGCCGTCGGGCTTGGGGATGTCGATGAGCTTGGTGTGATCCTCGCCGGTCGCGGCTTCGAGGCGGATGCCGGAGAAATGGTCGTCGTCGCCCTCCTTGCGGAGCTTGTCCATTTTCGCAAACCACTCGCGTGGATAGGTGACCTGCATTGCGTGATGGCCGTAGGAGTTTAGGCGGTTGAAAAGCTCCGGCTTCGGCTCCATCAGCCAGATGACGAGGTAGCCGCTGGGCTTCACGCGGGTATCGACCATTGCGAGTTGGTTATCGGCGGGTTTGCCCTTGCGAGCGAAAACGTAGTCGATCTCCGGATGCTCCTTCGTCCGTGGGTCGATCTCCGACGCGCGGGCGGTGAGGGTGAATTTCTTGCCCTCGGCGAGAAGAGGGGAGGTGAGCGCTAGGAGGAGGATGAGGGCTTTCATTTTTCGACTGGAATATTCTCACCGCAAAGCCGCAGAGACCGCTAAGGGACGCAGAGCTGCAATGGTATTTTGGTTGGCAAGTTCATTTCCGCCTGCGCGAGGAACCTCCGCGTTTTTTCTGCGGGCCGGTTTTTGCGGCGGGCCTCGGGGTGGGTTTCTTGGCGCCTTTCGCGTGGCCTTTTGCGGGCGGGCGGGGCGTGCCTTTGCCGGGCTTGATGCCTTCGGTGGTGGGTGCGCCGGCGACGGCGAAATCGACGAAGCGTTTCACCTTGTCGATGGAGATGATGCGCAGCGGCAGCTTCATGCCGAGGGCTAGGCGGCGACCGTCGAAGGACGTCCACGCCATGTTGTGCGCCTCGAAGCGCCAGTTCGATGAGCGGGGGAGATCCTCACGCTTCACCACGCCGCGCACGCCCATGTCCGGGATCTCGACCATCAAGCCCATCGGGCGGACGTCGGTGATGACTCCGTTGAAAGTGGTTTCCTCCCCTTGGTTTTTTGACTGATCGGTCGAGGCGATGAGCTCAAGGTATTCGAGCAGCTTGATCTGTTTCGTCTCGGACTCGGCCTCTGAAGAGGTGCGTTCGGTCTCGGAAATGTGGCGGGCGATCTCGCGCAAGTCCGCTTGCGGTGGCGTGCGGTCGGGATGCTTAGGCGGGTTTTCCAAGAACCCCTGCAGCGAGCGGTGGACGATGAGATCTGCGTAGCGCCGGATGGGGGACGTGAAGTGGGTGTAGTCCGTTTTCGCTAGGCCGTAGTGACCCAGCGGATCGGCGGCGTAGGCGGCGCGTTTCAGTGATTTCAGCAGGCCGAGTTTGATCTGGTGCTCCTCGGCGGTGCCTTTTGATAAATCCAGCAAGGCCTGGATGTGGGAGCGGTTCGTCAAGTCACCCGGGGTGTAGCCGTATTGCTTCGCGGTCTCTGTGTAATCCAGCAAGCGCGATGGATCGGGATCTTCGTGGACGCGGAAAATGGAAGGCTTCGAGCGTTCGCGCAGGATTTTCGCGACCGATTGGTTGGCGATGAGCATGCATTCCTCGACGAGCTGGTGGGACTCCGTGTGGACAACCGTGTGCGCCTCGCAGGCGCGGCCGTTCTCATCGAGCTTGATCTTGATCTCCGTCATCTCGAGGTCGAGCGCGCCGTTCGCGAAGCGGTTTTTCCTCAGCAGCGCTGCCATCTTCCAAGCTTCTTTCACCGAACCGACCAGCGTGGGATCGGAGCCTTCAGGCGCGCCTTTTCCATCGAGGATGGCCTGCGCCTGCTCGTAGGAAAGCTTCGCGCGCGAGTGGATCACGGCATCGACGAACTTCGTGTTGAGGATATGGCCGTCCTTGGAAATCTCGATGATCGCACATTTCGTGAGGCGATCCACATCAGGCTTCAGCGAGCAGATGCCGTTGGAAAGCTCGACGGGCAGCATGGGCAGGACGCGGTCCACAAGATAGGTGGAGTTGCCGCGCTCGACGGCCTCCTTGTCCATCGGCGAGCCGGGCTTGATGTAGTGGGAAACGTCCGCGATGTGGACCTCCAACAGCCAGCCGCCGGCCTTGGTTTTCGCGATGTAGATCGCGTCGTCGTGGTCTTTCGCGTCGGCGGGATCGATGGTGATGACGAGCTTGCTGCGGTGATCGCGGCGGCGGGCGATCTCCGCCTCATCGGGTTGCTCAGGCACGGCGCGCGCCTCGCGGAGGACTTCCTCGGGAAAGGAAGTGCGCAGCCCGTAGCGGGCGATGGTCGAGAGGATATCGACGCCCGCGTCGCCGGGCCAGCCGAGCACCTCGATTACGCGCCCGACGGGATCGGTGTTCGCATTTGCCCAACTTTCGAGATCCACAACGACGAGTTGCCCCGGCTCCGCCGTGGTGTCGCCGGTGATGTTGATGCGGCCTTCGAGCGCCTTGTCGTCCGTTTCCGCCCAAGCGAACTTGTTTTTCTTCCGGAAAATGCCGACCACGCGTCCGGAGCGGCGGGAAACCACCTCGATCACCTGGCCGCGCATTTCCTGATCATCGGGAGCCGGGCCGCGCTGGCGGGGTTTCGAGGTCGGGCCGGAGGCCTCGATGCGGACGCTATCGCCGTCGAGGGCGGTGAGCGATTGGCCGCGCGGGATGAAGATCCGGGAGTGGATCGTGAAATCGATGCCGACCGCCTCGTTCTCGGGATCGCCGATGATGGGGTAGAAGAACGCGTGGCCGTTCGGCATGAACTTGATCGAGCCGAGGAGCGATCCCTTCGGGCCGGCCTTGCGGACGCCGCCTTCCGCCTTTTTCTCGGCAGGCTTCGCGGCGGGTTTCTTCTCCTCCGGCGGTTTCGGCAGGGAGTAGAGTTTTTTGGAACCGCAGACGATGAGCTTCCCGGCGGCGAGATCGCTCAGCGTTCCGGTGAATTCGCCGGTGCGGTCGGCGGGGATGTCGAGCGCCTTGGCGATCTGGGTTTGGGAAAAGGTTTTCTCCGGGTTCCGCTGGAGAAGGTCGAGGATTCGTTCGCGCATTTGGCAATCTGTAAAGGTGGCGGCATCCCGTCCACCTGCGCTCACTGTCAGGGGTTCCCGGAAAACCTGCGGTCACGCTATCCGCCGTAAGCGCCCGTGACAAGGTCGGCTTTCAAGGAGTAGTGGATCCAAATCCGCCCCTCCATGCCCCTTCAATCCTCCTTGAACAGATTGTTCATACTCGCGAAGAAATCATCCAGGTCATCGCCGGACATCTCGGTGTTCTGGATTTCGTCGAAGGTGGTGTGGTCGATGTGCTTGTCGTCGAGTTCGCCGATGAAGGAGGAGGGCTGGCAGCCGGTTTTCTGGCCCCATTTCATGCGGACGGTGCAGTAGGTGAGGGTGAGGGATTCCTGGGCGCGGGTGATGCCGACGTAGAGCAGGCGGCGCTCTTCGTCCTTGGTGCCCTCGGTGATGGAGCGGCTGTGCGGCAGGAAACCCTCCTCCAGCCCGACGAGATAGACGATGGGAAACTCCAGTCCCTTGGAGGCGTGGAGGGTGATGAGGGTGGCTCCTTTCTTTTTCTCCAGATCGTCGTCGTCGCGGTCGGAGGCGAGGGCGGAATCGTCGAGGAAGGACTGGAGTTTTTTGCCCTTGGCGATGTGGTCGCGGAGGGAGGCGATCAGGGAGTTGATGGCCTCGCCGCGCTGCTGGCGCTCGGAGTCGTTCTTGCAGCCGCGCTCGATCCAGGGGAGGTATTCGATTTCGCGGAGCAGTTCGGCGAGGACGTCGGCGGGGTTTTCCTTGGCGATATCGATGCGGTTCTTGGCGGCGGAGACGAGGGAGACGAAATCCTCGATGGCGGCGCGGGACTTGGGGCCGATGGTGGTGGTGAAAAAGGGATCGCAGAGAGCCTGCCAGACGGATTGGCCTTTCTCGCGGCTCCAGTCGGTGGCGAGGACGGCGCTGGATTGGCCGATGCCGCGGTTGGGGGCGTTGAGGATGCGGAGCAGGGGCACGTCGTTCTCCGGGGAGACGAGCAGGGAGGTGTAGGCGAGCACATCGCGGATCTCGCGGCGGTCGTAGAAGGACTGCGCGCCGACCATGCGGTAGGGGATTTTCCGGTCGCGGAGGGCGAGCTCGAGCTTGCGCGACTGGCCGTTGGTGCGGAAGAGGATCGCAAAATCCTCCCACTCGCGGCCGTGGGCCGTTTTCTCACCAAGCATCTCATCGGCGATGAAATCCGCCTCCTCGTCATCGCCGGGCATGGCGACGATGCGGACGTTCTCCCCCGCGCCGCGCGTCGAGCGCAGGATTTTCTCGCGGCGGCCGAGGTTGTGTTTGATCAAGGAGTTCGCGGTGTGGAGCACGGCCTCGGTGGAGCGGTAATTTTCCTCCAGGCGGATGATCTT
>JAIXQS010000148.1 GCA_027485615.1 Verrucomicrobiaceae bacterium | reverse complement strand
TGGAATTGCCGTGAAAAATGCCCTGCAATATCCCGAAATACAAACTCTTCTCAGCGTTTTCTCTGCGACCTCTGCGCCTTTGCGGTGAAAATCTTCGTTTGAACTGCGGATTTTAGGTTAAATCAGGCCCTTACGCTTGAAGTCGAAGGCGTTGATCTCGTGGGAGCGGAGGATCATCTCGAAGGAGAATTTCAGGATGGAGATCTCCCATGTGTCATCGACGCCCTCGATGATGGCGCGGGAGGGATTGCCGGTGCGGCGTAAGTCCTCGAGGACGCGGGCGCGGACGGACTCGATGCTGTCGTGGACGAGTTCCTCGTTGACCGCGCCGCGCTTGAAGCGGAAGCCGTACTGGAGGAAGGCGAGATCCCTGCCCTCGGATCTCAGCTTGTCGACGAGCGCGTCGAGGCGGGCGCGGGCGTTCTCATCGAAGCCCTCCAGTTCGATGTCACGGTAGGGTTCCGGGCGCAGGATGCGCGGC
This sequence comes from Verrucomicrobiaceae bacterium, assembly GCA_027485615.1. GTDB lineage: Bacteria > Verrucomicrobiota > Verrucomicrobiia > Verrucomicrobiales > Akkermansiaceae > Luteolibacter. Next base: position 19,469 of record JAIXQS010000148.1, on the reverse strand, counting down.
TTCATGGCCTCCACCTCGCCGGTGCGGATGCGGACTTTCCCCACCTGATCCATCGGCTCGCTGAGGAGCTGGAACTCGAAACGGGTCTCTCCGAAGGTCTGGATGCGGTGATCCGGCTCGTGGAGGACACGGGTCGTTTCCATGGCGTATTGGATGTCGTCTTGGGAGGGCATGGGGGTAAAAGCTGAAAAGCTGAAATTTTTGACGCGAGTGGATGGACTCTGGGCTCTGGGCTCTGGGCTCTGGGCTCTGGGCTCTGGTGAGAGTGTGCGGCGGATACGCTGAAACGCAAAGAAAAGGGCGGGAGCCTTCCGGCGCCCACCCTTTCAAGAAACCGAATGGGGCCGGGATCAGCCCTTCTTGCTGGTGATGAAGGCCACCACGTCCTTGACGGCCTGGAGCTTCTCGGCCTCATCGTCGGGGACTTCCACGTCGAACTCCTCTTCGAGCGCCATGACGAGCTCGACCGTGTCGAGGGAATCCGCGCCGAGGTCTTCGACAAATTTGGCTTCCGATGTGACCTGGTCGGCGCTGACGCCGAGCTGATCCACGATGATATCCTTTACCCGTTCTTCGATCGATTTGTCTGACATTTGGTCTGAGTGGTTATGTGTTGGTGTGTTGGAAACGGTTACCGCTTGCGAAGCCAGCATGGCAACAACGAAAAAATCCCAAAGGAAAAAAGCGGCTTTCAGGGAAGATTCTCCGCGTCCGCTCTCCGGGCGTCATCAGGAGCTTGCGGGGAATCGGCTTCCGGCTCGATCACCGTGTATTCGATGATTTCGCCGGAGAAATTTTCGCGGATCATGCCCATCAGCCGCTCGGCGGGTTCGCCGTTCTCCTTTTTGAAACCGCCGTATGTCAGGCCATCGATCCTGGCACGCCCTTTGCCGCCGGCACCCTCGTAATCGATGAGGGCGATGCCCTTGGTGTCCCATTTCCGGAGGTCGAGGGTTTTCATGTCATCATAGGGGATGACTTTTCCGGTCACCGTGGTGAGGCCGGCGGAGTCGACGCTCATGGAGCGGCGCATGGTGCGGATCAGGAAAAACAGGGTGATGATGACAAGCGAGAGGCAGACGTAGAGGACGATGATCTGCTCGCGGATTTTTCCGGCGCTGAAGGGTTCCTTCGGCGGTGCTTTCGACATGCGCATTTCCCCGGAATATTCCTGCCAGAGCAGGTGGGGCTGGCCCGATTTCATGCGTTCGAAGTCGGTGAGCACGGCGGGCCATGGCATGGGGAGTTTCGTGCCTTCGGGAAGCAGGGAGAGGTCGGCATTGAACGGGACTTCCTGGGCTGAGGCGAATTCTTTCCATGATTCCGGCGAAAGCTCGCCGGACGACTTCATCCTTTTGAAATCCTTGTCCGCCTGCTGGAAGGAAGCCTCCAGGTAATACTCCAGGTTTTTCTTCCGGTATCCGGTGGTGCCGTCGATGTAGAACATGACGCTGAAAACGCCGAACATGACGAGCATCGCTCCGGCGCGAAGAGTGAACCACGGGGTGGGTTTGCAGACGATTGGCTCCGAAGTTTGCATAACTTGGTTTCAGGAAAGTGGGGAAACGGCTCGATGGCAAGCCGCTTCCGAAGCGGAGATCATTCAAAACGGGCAGCGAGCCAGCCATCGAGCAGATCGGGCCAGCCCGCCAAAAGGCCTTTTCCCTTCAGGCCGTAGCCATGGCCGCCCAGCTCGAACATATGCAGGGTGACGGGAACCTTGTGCGCCTTGCATGCCGAGGCGAATGACAGGCTGTTGCGGCAATCGACGCCATCGTCGGAGGTTGTGAGCAGGAAAACCGGGGGCGTCTCCGGGGAAACGGCCTTTTCGGTGGAGAGTTTTTCGAGGAGATCCGCCGGTGGATTTTTTCCGGCGAGGTTGTTGCGGGAACCGGAGTGTCCGATCGGGTCCATCGTAATGACCGGGTAGATGAGGATGGCGAAATCGGGGCGGGCGGAGAGCTTGTCGGTTTCGTCAGCGGTCTCTTCCTCGAAAGTGTCCTTGAAACGCGTGGCGCAGAGCGAGGCGAGGTGACCTCCGGCGGAGGAGCCCATCACGCCGATGCGGTCGGGCTTCACATTCCACTCGCCCGCCTTCGAGCGGACGGTACGGATGGCGCGGCGGGCGTCGAGGTAAGGGACGGGATATTCGTAACCGAGGCCCGGGCCTACGCGGTATTTCACGACGATGGCGGTGTAGCCTCGCTGCGTGAGCCAATCCGCGTATTGTTTACCTTCGTGGTCGGCGGCAAGAATGGAGTAGCCGCCACCGGGAAAGATGACGACAGCGGAGCCGTTGTTCTTTTCCGCAAGGGGCCGGTAGAGGAAATACTGGGGCACTTCCACGCTGTTGATCCTGCCTCCTTCCTTAACGCTTTCCGTCCCTGCGGGAGGGCGTTTCGCGCCGGGTGCCCCCGCGGGCCAGAGGTTCTGCCATTCCGCTTGGAGCGGGGAAACGGCGAGCAGCAGCAGTAGCAGGGATCTCAAGGTTGCGCTCCCGCTTTCCTGAGTTCGAAGCCCCGGGCGGACGCCTTGTCTGCGGAGGGGAAATCCTCGGGAACCGGCTGTGTGACTTTTCCGGTCGCCGCCCACTCGGAGCCGCGCAGGAAGGTGGTGATGAATCCGACTCCCTCAAATGCCTCGGTGTCGTGGCCGAGGGTGGTATGGAAAACACGGCCTTTTCCGTAATCGATCACCATCAGCATAGGTTCGTTGCGTCCCGCTTTCTGCAGAGCGGGGGTGTCGGCGGCGGTGGCGAGTATGGTCATGTTTTCCGCCGGGCCGCGCAGCGTGGAATAGCACTCGTCATTGCTGTGCATCCAGAAGTCGGGGATGCCCTTGGTGATCGGATGTTCCTTGTCCCGCATGGTGATGAGAAATTCGCCCAGCGGGCCGTGGCTGCCGCATCCTCCTGCGCTGTCGTCGCGGACGATCTTGCCGTCGGCGTCGTAGTATACATACGGACCGGCCTTTTCGTTGCGACCGCCCCAGCCGCCGAGGCCGATCATTTTGTTGAACTCCGGCCAGCCTGCCCAGCTGTTGTCCGCTGCGTGCACAGAGACGAGCCCGCCGCCTTCCTTCATGTAGGTCTCGAATTTCAGGCGTGTCGCCTCCGGCCAGTCCGCCGCGCCGTAGCCGAAGTTGCTGACCACGACGGCGTATTTCGAGAAATCGGGGGAGAAATCCGGATCTGGCAGGAGTGGGGGGTGTTTACCCGACCCACCTGGAGTACCGGCCAGCGGCAGCCAGCTCTCCTCACGTTTGAAATTGTTAATGAATTTCACCCGCGCGACCTCAACCTCAAACAGCCCGCTGTCCTCGAGGTATTGCTTCATCATGACCGTCGATTTCGGCCAGACCGCGTGGTTGTTCTGGCCATCGACGATGAGCGCCTTGAGTTTCTCCGCCGCCGATGAGGGCAGTGCGATAAGCAGTGATGCGAGGAAGATATGGGGAAGTTTTTTCATGGCGCAAAGCATACGCGGTGAGGGTTTGGGTTTGATCATTATTTTTCAGAAGCGCCACTCCACGCCCGCGAAGACGGATCTGCCGTCGCCGGGGAGGAACTGGCGCTGGTCAACGCCATCGGCGTTGTCGATCACGCCGTGGGTGGCGGCGTGGGTTTCGTCGGTGAGGTTTTTCGCCTCGATGAACCATGAGAACCCTTCGGAAACGCGACGCCCGATCTTGAAGCCGAGCAGCGCGTAGGGATCGGCGGCGAAGGTGTTGCGGTGGTCGATGAAGGATTTCACCGGCACCCACTCGAAGGTTGGACCCGCGTAGTAGCCCTGCGCGTTTTCCCACAGCAGCTCGCCGCGCACGAGGTGCGGCGGGAGGCCGGCGATACGGTTGTCGCCGTAGGTGGGATCGCCGTCGAATTCGAAGCTGCCGTAGGTGTAGGCGGTGCGGAACACGAGGCGGTGGGCGGCATTTTCCTCGATCCAGGAAGTGCCTAACAGATCCAGCTCCGCGCCAAGCTCGATGCCGTAGTGGATCGTGTCGTCGGCGTTTTTCGTGGTGGAAACGAGGGTGCCCGGATCGGTGAGGGTTAGCAGCTCATCCTTCACCTGCGAGTAATAGACCGTGGCATCCCATTTCGCGAAGGAGCGTGTGCCGCGTGTTCCGGCCTCGATCGTGTTCGCGGTCTGAGCGTCGCGGGCGATGTTCGCGGTGACGGTTTCCGAAAAGGAGGGTGGCTCGAAGCTGCGGGATATCCCGGCGAACCACTGAATGCCATCCGCTTCGTGGAGCAGGCCGAGGCTCGGGGCGATGTTCGCGTAGGAATCGTCATACGTGGTCAATGCGCCCGGAACAGGCGGAGTGTAGAAGGGCGGGGCGGCCACGGGATTCGAAAACTCGCGGTTGTTTTCCCGTGTGGAATACGCGGCGGCGAGGGCGGCGGTGAAGGAGAGTTCATCGGTGATTTCATGCCTGTTCTCGATGAAACCCTCCAGGTTCGTGGCCGTCTGGTCGTCGCGGTTGCGCAGCGCGCCGCGTGCGCCGAGGTTGTTGAGGAAGACCGAGTTCGTCGTGTTTCCGTAGGTGAACGAAAGGCCAGAGCGGAAACGATTATCGCGTCCGCCGAGTTCATCCGTGTTGGTGAAAACGGTGCCGAAGGCGAGGTCGTTCGACAACTGGTCGATTACGCCCGCGAACGGTGTGATCGGGTGATCGAGATCCTTGTAGGTGTAGCCTGCGGTGAAGTCCCAGGTGTTGTTGCCGTCGCGCAAGGTGGTTTTGTTCGCGAAGCGGAACAGTTCGTAATCGCGGCGGTTGTCGAAACGCAGGGAACCGAAGATCGATCCATCGGCCTGCCGGGGATTCGCTTCCATTTCCGCTTTCGTGAGCGAGCCGGGGAGATCGGAATCGGTGTGGATCGCGGTGAGGTAGAAACGGGTTTCGAGGTCATCGCGGAGCCTGATGCCGTAGTTCGCGAAGAAGCGCTGCGCGGATTGCTCCGCATGGTCGCGGAAGCCGTTCTGCGAGGCGTGCGAGAGCGAGAAATACAGATCCGAGGAGCCCTCCGTGATGCCGCCCGCGAAGCGCGCGCGAAGGTATTCGTAGGAGCCCGCTTCGATCCGCGCCGAGTAACCCGGCGCGGTGTGGCCGGTGTGTGAGAGGTAATCGATCGCGCCGCCGAGCGTGGTCGAGCCGTTCGAGAGGGCGTTGCCTCCGCGCCAGATGTTGATGTGGGACGCGGCGAGGGGATCGACCGATTGCATGTCGAATCCTCCGTCCGCAAGGTTCAGCGGGATGCCGTCCTGCATGAGCCGGATGCCGCGCCCGTGGAAGGTGCGCTGCAGGCCGGAACCCCGGATCGAGATCCGCGCCTCATCGGAGCCGAAACGCGGTTGCGCGACGACCCCCGGCGAGAGAAAAAACGTTTCCGCGAAGGTGGACGATCGGCCTGTTAGAAAGCGCCCGGCGGCGATGGTTTCGGTGCCGCCGGGGATTTTCCGAAGTTCGAGACGATCCTGTTCAAGGGTCGGTTGGGTGAGGGCGGGCTGGTTGTCGGATTTTACGATGGTGGGGGCGAGCCTCTCCGGTGAGGAGAGAACGACGGTGGTGGTAAGTAGCAGTAGTTGGTAAGTTTTCATGAAATCGAAATGTTTGGATGGGGACGTGGTGTGTCCGGGTTGGGTGAATGCATCTCCGCGGATGCGGAAATGCGGTAAGGCCGAGGGACAGGATGTCCCTCCGACGTTCTGGGACTGGAAGTCCCAGCCACGATGCGCTCAGCTCAACACCTTGGCGGCGGAACGGGCGGCCCGGAAGCGGGCGGGGAAAGCAGGGCTGTTTCCGTGAGGAAGGTCGGCAGGGGGAAAGGGGCGGAGAAAGGATCGTTCAGGGATGCGACTGTGGGCGGGAAGAGATCCTGGAATAGCTTCGAAGACCCGGGCGGGAAGGGGGCGTTTTTGTTCTCTTTTTCGGCGGATTTCGAGGCCGCGATCTTTTTGCAAAGACAGCAGGGTTTCTCGCCAGAGAAGGTATCGGTGACAGCCTGCGAAAGCGTGCTTTCCTGGGAATAGCTCACCAGCATGTTCGCCCACGCGTAGACCTGAAGGATCGCGTTCGGGCCGCCGATCAGGTGGAGGCAGCCGAGCAATACGAACAGGTGGCGAAACAGGCTTTTCAAGGCGGTCGTGGATGTAGCCGCTACGCGCGACATGCCGTCAAGTTTAATCATTACTCCCCGAAGGAGGCGTAGAACTCGCCCCACTCGGTAAGCTCGCCCTGTTTGTCGAAAAGGGCGGATGAACCCAGCTTCGGATGGTTCGGCGGGGCATGGAACCAGGCGTAGCGCTCCACGCAATCGAGCCTCTCCAGCTTGGGTAGAACCTGTTTCATGAAACGCAGCACGTCCTTGGGGCTGTGCTCGATGTCCTCGCTGCTCTTCGCGGACCAATCGGCGATGGCGAACTCGGTGATCCAGATCGGCTTGTCATAGAGCTTGTGGATCGCCTCCAGGCGCTCGATTCGAGGTCACCTCGTCATCGGCGCGAACACACAATTCAGGGAGAGTGAAAGGGCGACCGAGAAGGGGATGATGAGGGTTTTCATGTTACGTGTGCCCAGAATCCAGCGTCATGCGGGCGGAGTCAAACGAAAGGGCTGCCGCACCGGGGCTTGCAATGGGCGGCTTGATGGCCGGATGATGGGCGTGGAGTTATGGAAGCAATCAGGATTGAAAATGTGCGCAAGGTGTTTGGGGGCACGGTGACTGCGCTGGACGGCTTGGATCTTGAGATCGGGGCCGGTGAGCTGTTTTTCCTGCTTGGAGGCTCCGGTTGCGGAAAGACGACCTTGCTCCGCTGCATCGCGGGGCTGGAGACACCCACCGACGGGAAGATTTTCTTCGGGGAAACGGATGTCACCGCCCTCGCCCCTCACAAGCGCGAGGCGGCGATGGTTTTCCAAAGCTATGCGCTGTGGCCGCACCTGACCGTGGGGCAGAACATCGCCTTCGGCCTGGAGGAACGGAAAGTCCCGAAGGCGGAGATCAAGCGGCGTGTGGCGGAGGCTTTGGAAATGGTGAGGCTCGGCGGTTACGGCGACCGCTCCATCGACCAGATGTCCGGCGGCCAGCAGCAGCGCGTCAGCCTCGCACGGGCGCTGGTGGTGAAGCCGCGCTGCCTCCTTCTCGACGAGCCGCTCTCGAACCTCGACGCCCAGCTCCGCGTGGAGATGCGCCGCGAGATCCGCCGCATCGTGAAGGAAAACGGCCTCACCGGCATTTACGTGACCCACGATCAGGAGGAGGCGCTTGCGATGGCCGACCGCATGGCCGTCCTATCCGGAGGGAAAATCGCGCAGGTCGGCACGCCCGAGGAAATCTACCGCACCCCCGTAAACTCCTACGTCGCCGGTTTCATCGGAGAGACGAATCTCATCGAAGGCGAGGTGATGGAAATGCACGACGGTTTCTGTTTCGTGAAGACAGATGGAGCCGCACTGATCGGAAAAATCACCGTCCCCGGCTGGCAGGCGAAAGCGGGGGACGCGGCCACCGTCTCCATCCGCCCCGAGGCCTGGCGGCTCCACAAATCCGGCGGCGAGAACGAGATTTCCGGGAAAATCACCGCCCGCAGCTACCTCGGCCAGCGCATCGAGTATCTCGTCGAGACCCCCATCGGCCGCCAGCAGGTGGTGGAGATGAACCCCCGCGCGATCCACGAAACCGGCGACGAGGTCGTCCTCCACGCCAGCCACGGGGATGTGGTGGTGTTCGGGAAATAGTTTTCCGGGCAGGAAGAAATTTCACCGCGGAGGCGCGGAAGCCGCAAAGGGACGCGGAGCCAGCATGACGGTATCCGTTTGGGATTCCTGACCATAAATCCCCATAACCCGAGCTCTGCGGCCCTCCGCGACCTCTGCGACTCTGCGGTGGAAAATCCATATTTGCTCGGTCATGGATTTCGCCACCATTTCGCTTGCCAGCGCCGGATGCCGCCGCCACAACAAGCCCCGCCGTTTCGGGGGTGCATCAAAGGACTGTTGCGCCGCCGCCGCGCGCGCCACTCCCATCCAAGCCCCACCATGCACAGCATCTCATCACGTATCGAAAAGGTTTCCCCCTCCCTCACGCTCGCCGTAACCGCACAGGCCAAGGCCATGATCGCAAACGGCGAGGAAGTTTACGCCCTTGCCGGTGGCGAGCCCGAGGTCGACACCCCGACCTTCATCAAGGAAGCCGCCGTTAAGGCCCTCATGGAAGGCCGCACGAAATACACCCCTTCCGGCGGCATCCCGGAGCTCCGCCAGGCGCTTTCCGAAAAGTTCAAGAAAGACAACAACCTCGACTACGCGCCGAACCAGATCTGCGTCACCTCGGGTGCGAAAATGGCCTGCTTCAACGCGATCCTCGCCATCGTCGAGGAGGGCGACGAGGTCATCATCCCCACGCCGTTCTGGGTTTCCTACCCGGAAATGGTGCGCATGGCCGGCGGCATCCCCGTCCTCGTCGAGACCAAGGAATCAACCGGCTGGAAAATGACCCCCCAGCAGTTCGAGGATGCGATGACCCCCGCCACCAAGATGGTCATCATCAACTCCCCCGGCAACCCCACCGGAGCCGTTTACACCAAGGCCGAGCTGCTCGCCCTCGGCAAGATTGCCCTGGAGGAGGACATCGTGATCCTTTCCGACGAGATCTACGAAAAGCTCGTCTATGGCGAGTCCGAGCACGTCTCCATCGCCTCCCTTAGCGAGGATCTCTACAACCTCACCATCACCGTCAACGGCTTCTCCAAGGCCTACTCCATGACCGGCTGGCGCCTCGGCTACACCGCCGCGCCGAAGGCCATCGCCGATGCCATCGACAAGGTGCAGAACCACTCCGTCTCCAACGCCACCACCTTCGCCCAATACGGCGCGCTCGCCGCCCTCCAGGGGGACCAGACCTTCATCGAGGATCTGCGCGGCGAGTATGATGTGAAGCGCCAGTTCATGTTCGCCCGCCTCAGTGCCATCAACAACATCCGCGTCGTCGAGCCGAAGGGTGCCTTCTACTTCTTCGTCTACACCGGCCAGATGGGCATCAAGTCCATGAACCTCTGCGACAAGCTCCTCTCCCGCTACAAGGTCGCCGCTGTCCCCGGCATCGCCTTCGGCTACGACGAGGGCATCCGCCTCAGCTACTGCACCACGCTTGACGTGCTCAACGAAGGCCTCACCCGCTTCGAACAGTTCTGCAGGGAGCATTGATATCCGTTTTTATCGGAGCCGCGTTCTCCAGAACGCGATTCCTTCGCACGCGCGTTCTGGAGAACGCGGCTCCGCTTCATAAACCAGTCGATGCTGGAGATGATGGGAAGAGAGGGGGAAATGGACGTGTCGACCTTCCGCCCCGGAGGGTCGCCGGAGCTTAGCCGGGGGTGCAACCCCCGGATTCCGGTGGCGAATTTCCTCGCGCCCCGGAGGGTCGGCGGAAAGTGTGTTCCATGCCCTCGACGCATAGCTCGCTGATCTTCCACGTGGTCTTCTCCAGCAAGGAGAGGGAGGTATGGTTTCCGCCCGATTTCCGCCCGAGGCTCCATGCTTACCTGGGAGGAATCATCCGGAATTCCGGCGGCACTGCCTACGCGGTGGGCGGGACGGGGGATCACGTCCATTTGCTCATCGGGCTGAAGCCGACGGATGTCATCCCGGATCTGATCCGGGTGGTGAAAGCGGAGTCGTCGAAGTGGATCAAAGGGGAACTGAACCGGACCGCATTCGCGTGGCAGGATGGATATGGTGTGTTTTCGGTGAGCACCTCCGGGGCGCGAATCATGGGAACGTTGTGTCCGGGGGTTGCACCCACGGCTACTTTCGGGGCGTCCCTGCCGGGACTCAGGAGGCAGGCTCTTCCGTCGCAGGCGGCGTTTCCTCTGCCGCTTCCTCGGGCGGGAGGGGCTGTGGCGAGAGCAGCATGATGACCTCTTGCTGGATTTTCTCGACCTGGTCGAGGGGGATGTTGGGGTCCTTGATGATGAAGACCTCGCCGGTCTTGCGGTGCTCGTAGATGCGGAGGATGCCGCCGGCGGTGGGCTGGGAGTCGGTCTCGCGGAGGAGTTTCTGGCGCTCCAGCATGAGGGCGAGGATGTAGCGGGTGTTTTCCGTGTGCTCCTGATCCTCCTCGACGAGGGTGCGGAGGAGTTCCTCGGCTCCCTGTTTGGTGACGGCCTGGGGGGTCTCGACGGTGAGGAGGGGGCTGTAGGTGGTGCGCCAGGAGGAGAAGGGGGTTTCATCCTCCCCGCCGCGCTGTTTCCATGCCTCCTCCAGGAAATCCTTGCGGAGGTAGCCGGAGGATTCGGGGTCGGGGAAGATGGCGGTGATGATGGGTTGCCCCTCGATGAAGGGGGTGCCGGTTGCGGAGCATTGGCGGGCGCGGGAGCGGAGGTGCCAGGTTTCGTTGAGTGCCATGGGTGGGTTTCAGGGATTGAGGGTGAGGAGTCGTTTGAAGGACTGGTAGATGGGGCGCCCGGTCAGGCGGCGGTGGTAGAGCCAGAGGCCGAGGAGGCCGAAGCACATGTTCGGCAGCCATGCGGCGAGCAGCGGGGGGAGCAGGGCGGATTCACCGAGTGCGAGGGCGATGCTAGAGAAAAAGATCATCAGGACGGAGAGCAGGACGGCGAGGAAGATTCCACCGCCGCCGCCTTGCCGCGTGAAGTGGATGGATAGCGGCGCGGCAAGCAGCACAGTAATCAGGCAGGTGAACGGCAGCGCCCAGCGGTAATGCCAATGGGTGAGGTAGGAGGGTTGGTTCGACACCGCCTGCCTGGCAAGCGGCGAAGCGAGCCACGAAGTGATCTCCGGGATGCCGAGGTACTCCACGCTGAGGCCGGGCTTGATGATCTGGGAAGGCGTTTCCTTCCAGTCCGTCCGCAGAAAGAGGCCTTCGGGCCGCTCCAATGCGGGGGAATCCCCCGGAGAAAACCTTGTGATCAACGGATTCTCGAAACTCCATTCCCTGGACTTGCGGTCCCAGGAAGCGCGCGGGGATTTCATGCGGCTCCCAAGGGCGTTATCCGGACGCAGGGTGGTGACCTCCACGTTATACAGGCGCCCGGTTTGCTGGAAATTTTCCGGAAACGCACCGACCATCCAGAGCCGCTGGGAGGCGGGATCACGGTAGAGGACGTTCTTGGCGTCGTAGATCGGCCAGCCGTTCGCCCGGGCGACCATCTCATCCCGCCGGCCTTCCGCGTGGGGGGCCCAATGGTAATTCAACCCGAGCAGGAAAACGCTGCACCAGAGTCCGGCAAAGACCAGGGGCGCGGAAACGCGGACGATGCCCGTGCCGCTCTGGATCATGGCGATGATTTCGTTGCTTTTGGAAAACTTTCCCAATCCGTAGATCAAGGAGAGCAGCAAGGTGTAGGGAAGGATCAGCATGAGTATCGCCGGTGCGCGATACAGGTAGAACAGGAGGACGGAGAGATAACGGCTCGACCCGCCCTTGAAGTCGCCGAGGTTGTTGTTCAGGTCGAGCAGCAGCCAGATACCGAACAGACTACCGAGGCAGATCAGGAAAATCGCCATGAACTGCCGGGCGACATAGCGGTCAAAGGTGGTGCCGAAATGGTAGGCGGCGGTTGCCATGGCGGGCATCAGGCATAGGAAGGCGAGTATCCACGGGCGGATGCTGTGGGCGAAGACGTGCGAATCGGGAAACCCCTCCAAATGTTCCCTCACGGCCGCCATTTCCAGCGGGACGAGGATCGAGATCGAAATGCCACCGAATACGAGGGAAAGGAGCGGTAGCAGCCAGCGGGGACAATTCATCTTGCGAAGGGGTAGTTAGGCGGCGCGGATTCGGCCTGTCGAGTGTTTGCGGAGGCTCAGTCCTCCCAAACCATGTGCTTGAGGCGGAGCTGCCGGGCGCGTGTTGCGGCCTCTCCGGCGCGCGGGCCGCCGAACGAAGCGATCTTTCCGGCGATCCCGACGGCTGCTTTCCAATCCTCCTCCGTCTCCAGCATGGTCAGCAGCCGGAAGCAACTGCGCTCGAACCACTCCCACTCGGCGGGTGGCGGGTCGGTGGGACGGTCGATCACGGAAAAGTAGGCCTCCCGCGCTTCGGTGAGGCGGTTTTTCGAGGGGTCTGCGGGATCGGGAAGTTTCTCAAGGGTAAGCCCGCGCAGGTATTGGAGGCGGAAAAAGCGCGAAGGGTTGCCGGCTGACGTTTTTAGAAGGCTGTCGTAGATCTGCAAGGCGTTCGCAAGGCTGTCGGGATCGGAATCGCCGCGTGCATAGGTGGCCTCGGCGAGGAGCAGCCCGGTGGAAAAGCGCGAGGGATCGTCGGGCGAGGCGGAGTCATAAGCGGCGGCCAGCGATTCGATCGCGGCGGGAAGGCGGTTCATATCGATGAGCAGGCGTGCCTTCTCGATCAGCGCGAGCGACTTCAGCGCGCCTTTGATCTCCATCGTTTTGTCGTAAAGCTTGAGCGCCTCCTCCCGGGATTGGGCGGTGGCACCCAAGGCGGCGGAACGTGCGGCGAGGAGCAAGGCCGCCTGGGACCGCTGGGTGCCCGGCTCGGAGGCGGCGAGCGTCTCAAGCGCGATGCGGGCCTCGTTGTAGTTCCCGGAGCGGAACAGGTTTTTCCCGACGATGAGGGACGCTTCGGATGATGCGTGGGTGCCGGGAAACCCGGCGATGATTTCGTTGGCCAAAGCCACGGTGGCGGAGGTGTCCCCGGAGAGATCGAGCAGCCGCAAGCGGACGAGCATGAGGCGGGTGGCGGCGGCTTCGGGAAGGTCGCTTCCGGATGCTCCCAGGGTGTCGATCTGTGCCTTTGCGAGCGAGAGATCCGGCGGCACCGAGCCGATGGCCGCCTCGGCGATGGCCAGCCTCGCCTCGGCGGCCCGGGCGTGGCCGGGATGCTCCTTGAGAAACGCATCGAGGGCGGGAATGGTTTTCTGCGGCGTATCCGAGGCGAGCGCCCGCTCCAGGGCGAGGTCGACGGACAGCTCCTCCTTCACCGCGGGATCCAGATTCTGTATGGTGATCGATGCCTCCGGATCTTGCTCCAATGCGGATATCGCGGAGTTTAAGGCGGCGGCGGCCCTGTTTTCCCCCTTAAGCATTTCGGCGGCCTCACGGAACAGCTCGGATGCCAGGTCTGGGTCGCCCCTTTCGAATGCGCTCTGGGCTTTCAGGAAAGCGGCCTCGCCTTTTATGACCGTCGACTTTGCGCTATGCCGGAGGTGATCGAGGATGTCGAAAGCGGCCATCGTCCTGCCCTCCTCCAGCCTCCACGACGCGAGGGTGAGCATGCTGCCGGGCACGAGCAAGTGCTGGGGTGCGAGAACCCCCAGCCTCCGCATGAGTGTTGACGCTTCGGCCTTGGCGGTCGGAATGTCGACCCTGCGCATGCCGAGCGAGAGTGCGTGCAAGGAGAACGCTTCGAGATCCGTGAGGGGTGGCTCCGGCCGTGGCCATGCGGAAGCGGCGCGGTCGATCTCCGTGTTCACGAACCCGCTGCCGGTCGGGAGGTGCTTCGGCGTCCACTCCGAAAGAAGCGCCAAGGTCGGGTGATCGGTGGTGCTTATCGTTTCGGGCAACCAGGCGATGATCCGGTCAAAAATCGGGGTAAGCAGCGGAGCCTCCGCCCGCGACTGGATGTAGGAGAGCAGGAAATCCGTGGCGCCCTTCGCATTTCCCTGCGCGGCCATGCAATCCGCCCTGCCGAGCACAGCCAGGTTATGGTGCTCCAGGCTTTGTCCTTCCGGGTCCGAAACCAGCGATGCGAAAAGCGGCTCGGCCTGGGACGCTTTGCCCTCGGCCAACAGCAAACGGCCTTCCAAAAGGTTCGCGAAGCGCGAAAGCTTTCCGGGAATGCCGGATGCTTTCGGAAAAAGCGCACGCGCTTCCTCGGTTCGATCCAGATCGATGAGCAGCCCTACCCGCCGCAATTTCGAATCCATCGAGTCCAGGAGCGATAACGCATCAAGAGCGGCGTCCGGCTGGGAAAGGGACATGCGCAGGTTCGCCGCCGTGAAGGCGGCTTCCTCCCGGTGCGGTGATTCGGGTTTCGCCGCGAAAGCGGCCAGCGTATCGGCGGCCTCGGCGAAGCGGCCTTTTCCGGCCAATGCCTGGCCGATCCAGAACCCGGCTTCCGGATGGGAACGCACGATTGAATCCTCCAGGATGACCAGCGCCGCATCCGGCCGGCGGTCCCTGACCATGGCTTCCGCGAGCAGAATCCTAAGCTCCGGCATCCGGTCCGCCGGTACGTCCGGCGCAGCGGCGGCCGCCTCCAGCCGCAGTGCCGCCACATCCCATAGGCCGCTATGGATGGCGCGTTTCGCCGAATCGAGAAGCGGGGAAAACGTCTCCGCGTGGGCGTTTGAGAGGAATGTCACACACAGGATGGCGGAGATTTTTTTCACCGCGCCGAACATGAAACGGGGAAAGGGGCTTTGGAAGCAATAAGATGAGCGGGAAAAATGCATTCCCGGCCTTTAAATCGGAGGTGAACTCCCCTTCCGCTTGCAAGAACCGCGACTCTTCAGTGATTGTGATCCCGTCATGAGTTGCCGCTTCCGCCCTTGTATCGACCTCCACGAGGGGAAGGTGAAACAAATCGTCGGCGGCAGCCTGCGGGACGACGGCACCGCGCCGAGGGAGAATTTCGTATCCGAAAAGCCGCCCGCATGGTTCGCGGGAACTTTCCGCAATGACGGACTGACCGGCGGGCATGTGATCATGCTCGGGAAAGGCAATGAAACCGCAGCGAAAGAGGCGCTCGCCGCATGGCCGGGCGGGATGCAGGTCGGCGGGGGGATCCGCCCCGGAAACGCCGCCGCCTGGATCGATGCCGGTGCGAGCCACGTGATCGTCACCTCCGCCCTGTTTGATGCGGAGGGGAAATTCCTCCCGAACGTCCTCGATGAACTCGTCGCGGAGGTCGGGAAGGAACGATTGGTGATCGACCTTTCCTGCCGCCGCAAGGATCGCGGCTGGACGGTGGCGATGAACCGCTGGCAAACCCTAACGGAACTTGACGTGACTGCCGGGACACTCGATTCGCTCGCGCCGTTTTGCGATGAGTTCCTGATCCACGCCGCCGATGTCGAGGGGCTGTGCGGCGGGATCGATGCGGATCTGGTCGCCTTGCTGGGAGGATGGGGGAAGCTTCCCGTGACCTACGCGGGCGGTGCGGCATCGATGGATGACGTCCTCCTTGTCGCCGAAGCGGGCAGGGGAAAGGTGGATGTCACGGTGGGCAGCGCGCTGGATCTCTTCGGAGGCAGCGGCATCCGGTATGCGGATCTTACCGCGATGGGACGGGACTGAAGCAGCAGGCAAAAATCGCCGATGCAGGCTTGCCATGCGGCGATGGATTCCTAGGCTGCGATCCTTGCGCCGATCCCGAACCAAGCGGCGTCCTTTTCTTCATCATGAACACCACAGTATTAGCCAACGCCGCGAACGAAGCCCGCGGCCTCGCCATGGACGCGATCCACGCCTGCAACTCCGGACACCTCGGGCTTCCGCTCGGCTGCGCCGAAATCGGAGCCGTCCTCTTCGGCGAGAGCATGAATTTCAACCCCGACGCCCCGCGCTGGCTCAACCGCGACCGCTTCATCCTCTCCGCAGGCCACGGCTCGATGTTCCTCTACGGCTGGCTGCACCTCTCCGGATATGCCGTTTCCAAGAACGACGTCGCCTCTTTCCGCAAGCTGCACTCCATCACCCCCGGCCACCCGGAATTCCATGAAACTCCCGGCGTCGAGGCCACCACCGGCCCGCTCGGCCAAGGCATCGCCAACGCCGTCGGCTTCGCCATCTCCGGGAAACGCGCCGCCGCGAAATTCAACACCGCCGAGCATACCCTTTTCGACCACCACGTCATCGCCCTCCACGGCGACGGCTGCCTGCAGGAAGGTGTCGCGAAAGAGGCCATCGCCTTCGCCGGACACACCGGCCTCGATAACCTTGTCCTCATCTACGATAGCAACGACGTCACCCTCGATGCGATGGCGGACATCACCCAGAGCGAGTGCGCGAAGCAATACTTCGAATCGCAGGGCTGGGAAGCGGTGCAGATCGACGGCCATGACCTCACGCTCATCGCGAAAACCGTCGCCGACATGAAGGCGAACGACAACGGCAAGCCGAAGGTCATCATCGCCAAGACCCTCATCGGAAAAGGCATTCCCGAAGTCGCCGGAACCGCTAAAGCGCACGGCGAAGGCGGCGCGAAATTCATCGAGGCGGCCCGCGCCGGACTCGGCCTGCCTGCCGATGAGCATTTCTTCGTGTCCGAGGAAACGAAAGCCTACTTCGCGGAGCACAAGGCCGCGCAGGCCGCGAAATTCACCGCATGGCAGGCGACCTACGATGCATGGTCGAAGGCAAACCCGGAACTCGCCAAGGAGCTCACCGACGGCGTCGCCGCCTCCGTTCCTTCGAATCTCAGCGACATGATCGCCACCTTCCCGGCGGACTACAAGGACGCCACCCGCTCGGCGGGCAGTAAGGTGATCAATGACGTGGCCAAGGCCATGCCGCAGTTCCTCACCGGCAGCGCCGACCTTTTCGGCTCCACGAAAAACTACCTGGCGGGCGAGGGCGATTTCTCCGCGAAGAACCCGCTCGGCCGCAACATCTGGTTCGGCATCCGCGAGCACGCGATGGGCGCGATCTGCAACGGCATCGCCTATGACGGCCTCTTCCGCGCAAGCGGCGCGACCTTCTGCGTCTTCGCCGATTACGTCCGCCCCGCGATCCGTCTCGCCGCGCTTTCCAAGCTGCCGACGACTTTCATTTTCACCCACGATTCCGTCGGTGTCGGCGAGGACGGCCCGACCCACCAGCCGGTGGAAACGGTCAGCGGCCTGCGCGTGATCCCCGGCCTCGATGTGATGCGCCCCGGCGATGCCGAGGAAACCGCCGGAGCATTCATCGCCGCGATGATGCGCACCGATGGCCCGACCACGCTGATCCTCACCCGCCAGGCGATCCCGCTGATGAACCACCTTTCCGTCCAGGAGCGCCGCGAGGGCACGCTGCGCGGCGGCTACATCGCCGTGAAGGAAACCGGTGCGCTCACCACCATCCTCATCGGCACCGGTTCCGAGCTCCAGCATTGCGTCGAGGCCGCGAAACAGCTCGGTGACGGCGTCCGCGTCGTCTCCATGCCCTGCGTGGAGCGCTTCGAGCGCCAGTCCGCCGAATACAAGGAAAGCGTCCTCCCGAAATCCTGCACCAAGCGCGTCTCCATCGAGGCGGGCGTCACCGACATCTGGTGGAAATACGTCGGCACCGAGGGCAAGGCGCTGGGCATCGACCGTTTCGGCATCAGCGCCCCCGGCGATGTCGTGATGAAGGAACTCGGCATGACCGCTGCAGACGTAGTAGCCGCCGTTTCTTAGTTCCCTCCGCATGACTGGATGAAACGGGTGCCTTCTCATGGTGCCACGCTACCATTCCCACCTTCAATGTGCATGGACGGATCGCTGCTGCTGCTGGGGGTGAAGGGGACGGAGCTTTCCCCTGAGGAGGCGGCGCTTTTCAGGAAACTGCAGCCTGCGGGTTTTATCCTGTTCACGCGGAACATCTCCACCCCTGAACAGGTTCGGAAACTGACCGATGATCTGCGCGGGCTTTCCTACGACGATCCCATCCTCGGCATCGATCAGGAAGGCGGGCGGGTGACGCGGACGGCGGGAATTGCGCCCGCATGTCCTTCGGCGGCGGCGTTCGCGGAGAAGCCGGATCCGGAACAGATCGCAAGGGCGGGGGAGGCGACGGCGGAGTTGTTGCGGATGCTGGGGCTGAACCTGAACTTCGCTCCGGTGCTGGATCTCGACCATTTTCCCGGGACGCAGAACGCGCTGCGTCAGCGTTGCTGGGGGCGGGATCCACAGGATGTGATCGACCGTGCGGGGATGTGGAACCGCTGGACGCGGAAACGCGGGATGCTCAGCTGCGGCAAGCATTTCCCGGCGTGCGGGCGGGCGATGAGCGATCCCCACGAAGACCTGCCTTTCTCCCACGCGACCAAGGAGGAGATGATGCGCGAGGACGTGATCCCCTACACCGCGCTCATGCCGGAACTCGACGCGGTGATGCTTGCCCACGTGATGTTCCCGGAAATCGATTCCGAGTTTCCCGCCTCGCTTTCGAAGCGGATCGTCACCGGCTGGCTGCGTGATCAGCTCGGCTTCGACAAGCACCTCGTGATGACCGATGACCTCGACATGGGCGCGATCGTGAACCGCTACGGTCGCGGCGAGGACGTGAAGCTCGCCATCGCCGCCGGCAATGATCTGGCGATGATCTGCCACCGGACGGAGACCGCGGAGACCGCTGCGAAAGCCATCGCGGAGCTGCCTCTCGGCATCCGTGATGACGCGCGGGCTAGGGTGGAATCTTTTCGGAAAAAACTTTCGCCTCCCACGCACTTTACACAGGGAAACTGGGATGCGGTCTGCGCGAAAATCCAAGCGATCCGCGACACGATTCCGGAGCCGGAGGCGGGAGATGACCGCAGCGCGGTGACGCGGTATTGAGGGTCACTTCACGGTCTCGTGGATCGTGTTGTTCAAGGTTCCGGTGAATGGGGTGCCGTCCGCGCCCTTGAGTTTGTATGAGATTTCCATGCACCATGTCGGCGCGATGTCCGGGATGGTGATGGCCACGCTTTTGCCGTCTTCGAGCAATTTGGCGGACGTAACCTTGAGCGGGTGCTCGTCGACATGTTCCGATCCGTAGTTTTTCGTGCGCTTCAGCCCCCAGGCTTTCACCTGGAAATCGGATGCGGAGACCGCTCCCAGCGGATCGGTGAAACGAAGGATCATCCCATCCTTGGTGGCGCTGAGCCCGACGGGGAGATGGGTCGGCTTCGCCGTGTGGCGGATGCGGTAGAAGCCGCCGTCCTTGTTCTTGTTGCCGGCCCATGCGAACATGCCGATGGAGTAGAGCTGGCCGTCGCCGGGGTGGAAACGCCCGCGCATGACGCCGGTGGGGAAATCGAGTCCGAGTGAGATCATGCCGCCCTGGACGCGCCCATCGGAGAGTTTCTCATGCGGAACCGCGTAAATACGGCCCATGCCGTAGCTGAGGTTCAGCAGCGATCCGTTGAGCGCGCCCCACTTCGCTTCCTTCGGCACCCACATCAGCTCGCCGGGGCTGCGGTCGAACTGATTCGTGATCCAGCAAAGCGGCGGCTCCATCGCGGAATCCGCCTCGTCGGTGACATCGTGGTAGCCGAACATGTTGCCGTAGAAGCCGCCTTTTTTCA
The DNA here is from genome assembly GCA_027485615.1 of Verrucomicrobiaceae bacterium. Taxonomy (GTDB): domain Bacteria; phylum Verrucomicrobiota; class Verrucomicrobiia; order Verrucomicrobiales; family Akkermansiaceae; genus Luteolibacter. The sequence goes on along the minus strand of JAIXQS010000148.1, from coordinate 241 downwards.
CCCAGTTGATTCGGTTCTTGGGGTTCCAATGTCCCTCCTGGTCGGTGACGATGAAAGTGCCGTCGGGGTTCAGGCACACGCCGTTCGCCGCGCGGAAACCGGTGGCGATGATTTCGGTTTTCGATCCGTCGGCGCTCACTTTCAGCAGAGTGCCGTGGTGGGGGATTACGGCGGGCTTGCCGTGGCGGGCGCTTTTTGCGTAGTAGAAATTTCCATCGGCATCCGTCTGCAAGCCCATCGC
>JAIXQS010000111.1 GCA_027485615.1 Verrucomicrobiaceae bacterium | reverse complement strand
GCTCGGGCGTTTCTGCATCATCGATTTCGAGCTTGCGGAAATCCTGCCCGATCCCCATCCCTCCGAAAACCCCTGAACCGTGCCGCAACTACCGAAGTTCCGATGGGCGGGCGCCACCGTGAGCGGCTCCCGCAAGCCCCGCAACGATGACTCCTGGATCGTTTTTTCCTCTGACATCAACGGCGCGACGAAACTCGGCGACACCGGCGAGGCTTCCGTAGCCACCTGTGACCTCGTCTTCGCGGTATCCGACGGCATGGGCGGCGGAAATGCGGGCGATCTCGCCTCCTCGCTGATCCTCGAGCGCATGACGGCGATTATTCCGGAAACATTCCGAGCGGCGGCATCGGGCTTTTTCCCGGATTCCATCGCCCATCTCCAGCAGGCGCTGAAGGAAGTCCACGAGCACATCAACGCGGCGGCATCCGGCATGGATGACAGGAAAGGCATGGCCGCGACGCTGGCGCTGGCCTGGTTCACGCCGGAAAACATGTATCTGGCAAACGTCGGCGATTCCCGGATCTACCGGTGTCGCGGCGGGATGCTGGAGCAGATCAGCAAGGATCACAATTCCGCATGGGGACAGTGGAAAAGGGGCGATATCCACGAAATCCAATACCGCACGCATCCCCGCCGTTCCGTGCTCTATGAAGTGGTCGGTGGCGGTCACCCGCAGGTGTTCCCGCATTTCGCGGCCCTGCCCTACCAGGCGGGAGACCGTTACCTCATCTGCTCCGACGGCCTCATCGACGGTGTATGGGAGCGTCATATTTCCGACGAATTGGCCGCCGGTTCCCTGCCATCTGCGTCCTGCGGAAATCTCTTGAAACGCGCCATCGACAACTCGGGGATCGACGATACAACGCTCGTCGTCATCCACATCGACTGAAACCCGGTGCGGGAGGCAAAATGAAAATCCGGCGGCTTGAAAATGGCACGCTGAATGCTTTGGATCGCTTGTCGGTTAAGCCGGCGGCTGGACACATGTCGCTGGATATCAGACACAACCATCGCTAACCCCAAAAAATAAACAGAACCAAAATGGCCAAATACAAACTGGAATACATCTGGCTCGACGGATATACACCCGTGCCGAACCTTCGTGGCAAAACCCAAGTGAAGGAATTCGCGAGCTTTCCCACCCTTGAAGAACTGCCTCTGTGGGGCTTCGATGGATCCTCCACCCAGCAGGCACCCGGCGGTAGCTCCGATTGCGTGCTCAAGCCCGTGGCGATTTTCCCGGACAGCACCCGCAAGAACGGTGCCATCGTCATGTGCGAAGTCATGATGCCGGACGGCACCCCTCACGCTTCCAACGGACGCGCCACCATCCTTGATGATCCGGGCGCATGGTTCGGCTTCGAGCAGGAATACTTCCTCTATCAGGACGGCCGTCCGCTGGGCTTCCCCGCTGACGGTTTCCCCAAGGTCGGCCAAGGCCCTTACTACTGTGGCGTCGGCTATTCCTTCATGGGCGACATCGCCCGCCAGATCGTCGAGGAGCACCTCGACCTCTGCCTCGACGCCGGCATCAACCACGAAGGCATCAACGCCGAGGTGGCAAAAGGCCAGTGGGAATTCCAGATCTTCGGAAAAGGCTCCAAAAGGGCCGCCGATGAAATGTGGGTCGCCCGCTATCTCCTCAACCGCGTTTGCGAGAAATACGGCATCGATGTGGAATACCATTGCAAGCCCCTCGGCGACAGCGACTGGAACGGATCCGGAATGCACGCGAACTTCTCCACGACGTATCTTCGTGAGAAAGGCGGCAAGGAGTATTTCGAAGCGCTCATGGCGAAATTCGCCGAGAACGTCGAGGAACACATCGCCGTCTATGGCCCTGACAACCACATGCGCCTCACCGGCCTGCACGAGACCCAGTCGATCGACAAGTTCTCCTACGGCGTGGCAGACCGCGGTGCTTCCATCCGCGTTCCGCACAGCTTCGTGAAAGACGGCAAGTATCAGGGCTACCTCGAAGACCGCCGTCCGAACTCGCAGGGCGATCCTTACCAGATCGCTTCCCGCATTCTCAAGACGATCTCGGAAGTCCCCGCTCCCTGATTTCCCGAAATCGATCCATTTTCCCCCCAACAGAAAGCCGTCTCTCCCATTGGGGGAGGCGGTTTTCTCGTGGCATAGCTGACCTTGTCCGGCGCTCGCCAGAAACCTTGCATCCGATCACGAAAACCCCCACGTTCCGTTTCAGGGAATGCCAAAGACAGCGACAACACAGGAAATCACCTACACGGGCATCCCGGCATCGCCCGGCATCGCGGTAGGCCCCATCCATGTGATCGCGCGTGGCTTCTCCGCGCCTGAGATCTATGAGATTTCCGAGTCGGACGTAGCCGACGAGCGGGCACGCTTCGACGAGGCGGTGACGGTCACGAAAAAGCAGCTCATCGACCTTCAGGAAAGGCTTGAGTCCCTTTCCGGAAACGCCGACAGCGAGATTTTCGAGGCGCACGTGATGCTCCTGGAGGACAAGACCCTGCTCGACAAGGTTTCCGAGGCGATCGCCAGCCGTTTGCAGAACGCGGAATACGCCTTCTACGCGGTGATGCAGAATTTCCTGGAGGCGATGCGCCGCATCCCCGACCCGTATCTCCGCGAGCGCACCGCCGATATCGAGGATGTCTGCCAGCGGGTGCTGCGGAATTTCAAGGTCGATGTGGATTTCGATCACGAAACGCCGGACGACACCCACATCCTGCTGGCCTACGATCTCTCGCCGTCCGATACGGCCTCGATGAACCGGCGGCACCTGCTCGGTTTTGCCACGGAGCAGGGCAGCATCAACTCCCATACCTCGATTCTCGCCCGCTCCTTCGGCATCCCCGCCGTGGTCGGCCTCGGCGCGTCCGTGATCCAGGTGACGGCGCTCACACCCGCCGTGATCGATGGCTACGCGGGGAAACTGGTGCTCAACCCCACGCCGGAGACGCTCGCCG
>JAIXQS010000026.1 GCA_027485615.1 Verrucomicrobiaceae bacterium | reverse complement strand
ATGAATGACGAATCTGACGAAATCAAACGCTGGACCGCACGCCGCAAGGCCGCCGCGGTGATGGACATCATCAAGGGCAAGACAAGCTCATCCGAGCTTGCCCACACTCACGGCCTCTCCCTCGCCGAGGTCGAGCAATGGATGGAAGACTTCGTCTCCACCGGCACCGAGGCGCTACACCCGGTTCAATCGTGCGGATTCAAGCGGCCAGCGTATTCGGCAGGGTTGGCATCGATCCACGCTTTTCGCCATTGCCCCGGGCGTGGCGGCACCCTAACTTCTTGGGAGTTTCAACCATGAGCTCCCAAAAATCCAAAAAAGCCGCCACCGACCACGCCGCCGAACTTGCGGTTGTCCGCAAACCGTCGAAAGAGTTTTCCAAAAAAGCCCGCATCGGATCGATGGCGGAATACGAAAAACTCTACAAACAATCCATCGAGAAGCCGGAGAAATTCTGGGCGTCCGAGGCGAAGGAACTGGTCTGGCAAAAGCCCTTTTCGAAAGTCTTGAAATGGAACGCTCCGGACGTGGAGTGGTTCCTCGGCGGGAAACTCAATGTCGCGGAGAACTGTGTGGACCGTCACGCCTTCGGGCCGCGGGCGAACAAGGCGGCGATCATCTGGGAGGGCGAGCCCGGCGACAAACGCACGATCACCTACTCGCAGCTCCACCGCGAGGTCTGCAAGTTCGCGAACGTCCTGCTCGCACGCGGCGTGAAATCGAAGGATCGCGTCCTCATCTACATGCCGATGATCCCGGAGGCCGCCATCGCGATGCTGGCCTGCGCGCGGATCGGCGCGGTGCACAACGTCGTCTTCGGCGGCTTCGCTTCCGAGGCCATCCTTGACCGTTTGGAAGACTCGGGAGCCACTGCCGTCATCACCGCCGACGGCGGATGGAGGAGGGGAAAGGTTGTTTCCCTCAAGCCCGCCGTGGACGAGGCGCTGAAGAAATATGACAAGATCAAGAACATCTTTGTCGTCCGCCGCACGGAAAACGAGATCTCCATGGAGCAAGGACGAGACCACTGGTGGCATGAGGAAATGGAAACCGCCTCCGCGAAGCACGAGCCGAAGGGTTTCGATTCCGAGCACCCGCTTTTCATACTCTACACCTCCGGCTCCACCGGAAAGCCGAAAGGCATACTCCACACCTCCGGCGGATACCTCACCGGAACCTATGCCACCTGCAAATACATCTTCGATATGCGCGATGAGGATGTCTATTGGTGCACGGCAGATGTCGGCTGGATCACCGGCCACTCCTACATCGTTTACGGCCCGCTGGCGAACGGCGTCACCCAAGTGATGTACGAGGGCGCACCGAACGAGCCGGACTTCGGGCGCTTCTGGAAAATGATCGAGGAACACCGCGTCACCATTTTCTACACCGCCCCCACGGCGATCCGTGCCTTCATCAAGGCGGGCGACGCTTTCCCAGAGAAACACGACCTTTCCTCCCTCCGCCTCCTCGGCTCCGTCGGCGAGCCGATCAACCCCGAGGCATGGTCTTGGTATCACCAGAAAATCGGCGGCGGCCGCTGCCCCATCGTCGATACCTGGTGGCAGACGGAAACCGGCGCGATCCTCATTTCCCCGCTCCCCGGCGCGACTCCCTGCATCCCCGGCACCGCCACCCGCCCGTTCTTCGGCATCGATGCGGCGATCCTCGACGATGCCGGCAACGAATGCGCGCCCAACGTGGATGGCCGCCTCGTGATCCGCAAGCCGTGGCCGTCCATGACCCGCACGATTCACGGCGACAAAGCCCGTTTCAAGAAAACCTATTTCTCCGACTACCCCGGCATTTACACCGCCGGCGACGGCGCGCGGCGTGACAAGAAAGGCAATTTCTGGATCATCGGCCGCCTCGATGACGTGCTCAACGTCTCCGGCCACCGGCTCGGCACCGCAGAGATCGAGAGCGCTCTCGTCGCCCACCCCGCCGTCGCGGAAGCCGCCGTCGTCGGTCGTCCCCACGACCTGAAAGGGCAGGCCGTAGCGGCTTTCGTGACTTTGAAGCTCGGATACGAGGTTTCCTGCGATCTGGAGAAGGAGCTCCGCGACCATGTCGGCCATGTCATCGGAGCCATCGCGAAACCCGACGACATCCATTTCACTCCCGCCTTGCCAAAAACACGCTCGGGGAAAATCATTCGGCGCTTGCTGAAGGAACTGGTAACGACCGGCGATATTTCGGGAAGCGTAACCACGCTCGAGGATATGAGTGTGATCGAACATCTCAGAATTCTGCTAAAGAAGTAATCTTCTAAAATGACCTCAACAAAGTATCTCCTCTGCCTGGTCGCGCAAGCCTTCGGTTACCGCCGGAAGAACATCCGCATGTCGGAGGCTGCCGAGGAAATGCACCTCCTCAAGGAGGCGGAATCACACCTCGGTAAGGCGATGTGGGAGAATGTTGAGGGTATCGAGGCGCTTTCGATCGAGTACTGGAATCTCCGCAAACTCATCAAGGAGCGCGACCGCGTCACAACCGAATTAGAGATCCGCCAGCAGCAGCTTGCCGTGGCCCATCAGGAGAGAGCAGGTCTTTTGGGCATATCCGACGAACCTTATGAGGATCTGCTCAATGAACGCCTAACCATTCTCAACTCTCTCGAAGAACTCGCCAGACAACGCGACCTGATCGTTGCCAAAGCCCGGGACATACGCCGTACCTATGATGGCATCAAAACGAAGGAGGAAGTTCTCGCCAAGGAGGGGGTCAGCGATGAAAAGGATTTCTCTGCCATAACCCACAGGCTTGTCAGTCTTAAGGCGCAATTTGCCGAGCTGAAGGCCGAACGCCAGAAAGTGGCGGAAAAAATCGCGGAAGGCGACGCGAAGGTTGACACCATCGACATGGAGATCCTGAGACGCAAGAAGGAGCGGCGCGCAAAAGCTTCAGAAGCGTTCCAGCACATTGGCGATGCCAATCAGGAAATTTCCACCCTGCGGGCGGAGCTAGGCGTGCTCGACACCCAGATGCGCCAGCTCTACACGGAAATCGGCAAGTTCATCAGCCGTAACTCGACTAATGCCGAATGCCGCAAAGCAAGCAAAGAGATGCAATGGCTTGTGGACGTCATGGGCGCTCTGCGTAAGTCGATCCTTTTCAACCATAAGCTGTCGGGGAACAATTGAGCACGCGCCCACGAAAGGGAAGATCAGGCGAGCGTTTTGCAATCCGCTCCGCCTTGCCTTTACAATCCCGCAATCCCCTGCCAGACCGCTGAAAGTTTAACCACCTCGCGCGCCCACATGCCCAAAGACACCTCGATCCGCAAAATTCTCGTCATCGGCTCCGGCCCCATCGTCATCGGCCAAGGCTGTGAGTTCGACTACT
>JAIXQS010000078.1 GCA_027485615.1 Verrucomicrobiaceae bacterium | reverse complement strand
CGAGGACATCATGCACCGCGTGCACGACCTCCACGAGTTCAACCCGATGCTCGGCCACCGCGGCTGCCGCCTCGCCATTTCCTATCCGGAGATCGCCGAGATGCAGGCGCAGGCCATCTTCGAGGCCGCCGCCATGTGCGTTTCCAAGGGCATCCCGGTGAAGCCCGAGGTCATGGTTCCTCTCGTCGGTTACGCCCGCGAGCTGGAGCTGCAGGTGGAGATCATCCACCGCGTCGCCGCCGAGGTGAAAGCCGCGAAGGGTGTGAAGTTCGACTACCTCGTCGGCACCATGATCGAAGTCCCGCGCGGTTGCGTCACTGCGGACGAGATCGCGAACCACGCCCAGTTCTTCTCCTTCGGCACGAACGACCTCACCCAGACCGCCCTCGGCGTCAGCCGCGACGACATGGGCTCGTTCCTCAACAGCTACCAGGAAAACGACATCTATCCGAAGAACCCCTTCGCCTCGCTCGACACCACCGGCGTCGGCCAACTCATGGAGATCGCCGTCGCGAAAGGCCGCAGCACCAAGCCGGACATCAAGCTCGGCATCTGCGGTGAGCACGGCGGTGATCCGGATTCCGTGACCTTCTGCCACAAGCTCGGTCTCGCCTACGTTTCCTGCTCGCCTTACCGCGTGCCCGTCGCCCGCCTCGCCGCCGCCCAGGCCGCGATCAACGACGGCTCCTCGCCGAAGCCCGCCGCCAAAAAGGCCGCGAAGAAAAAGGCCAAGAAAAAGTAACCGTGCCGGCGGATTAAATCCGCCATGCCATCCGTGAAATCATAAGCCGCGTCCGGACTCCCCGGCGCGGCTTTTTCGTGTCTGCGGCCTCGTCAGGGAACTGTCAACTTGCCCAGCGGGTGGAGCTTCCCGTCGGGATCGCGATACTTGATTTCGCGCTCGCCGGAGGAAAGGTCCTTGAGTTCGATGTAGCCCGGATAGCGGCTTTTCCTTCCGGCAGAGGTGAAGTCCGCGGTGATGAGGATGGATTTCCCGTCCACGGAGACCTTTACCCTATCGATCCACTGGGAGGAGTGAATGATGGCAGTTTCGAAGGTGATGGGAACGCGGAAAGCTCCCTTCTCCGTTACCTCTCCGGCACCAATGACGATGCCCTTCGGCGCGAAGAAATTACGGGATTTCTCCTTCGCTATGCCTATACCCGACAGGGCGATGACGATGATGGAAGCCTTGAGAATGCCGCCGATTTGCCGAGCGAACGGAACTGACACTGTGACGATTGGTGTTTTCATAACGCTCCCGATCATCATGCCCTGCACGGCGACATAGTAAAGACTCCGTAAAAATGCACAGGAAGGCATCCAGTCCATCGGCGGAGTCTACGCCCAGTTCGCCGGGGACAACTCGCCCGGGAAGGATTCTCTCAAGAACGCTTCGCGGTGATGCGGTGAAGGGCATTTTCCGGTCACCTCCTAAATCGAAGCTCCTCCCGCAGTGCCTCCACTTCATCCAGCAGGGCTATGATCGTGCAGATCGCTGCCCAGTTCATGCGGTGGCGCTGGCGGAGGGTCTCGATGTGGCGCAGGCGGATGACGCTTTCCTCGTCGAAGTGCCAGCTGCCGGAACTATCAGCCGGAGCGACGATGCCCTTGCGGCAGTAGAAGATGATTTTCCGCCGCGAAGAGCCGGTCATGCGGACGACGACTTCGAGCGGGTGGAGGTGGTGCGGATCCGGGCTGATGAGGTTCATCTCAGTTTTCCCTCGGTTTGAATTTGGAAACGTCGCGGAGCTTTTCCCAGAGGCCGCGCTCCTCACCGTCGGTAGCGGGCGGGGTGGCGACGGCGATCTCGACGTAAAGATCGCCCGGGGCGTTTTTCTTCGGCAGGCCGTAGCCTTTCATGCGGAGTTGGTCGCCGGGCGCGGTGCCGGCCGGGATCTTGATTTGCACGGATTTCCCGCCGGGGACTTTCAGCGGGATCGTCGCGCCTAGTACGGCCTCCCATGGGGCGAGGGAAAGATCGCAGTGAATGTCATGCCCGCGCACGCGGAAATCGGGATGCGCGGCGAAGCGGACGCGAAGGTAGAGATCGCCATCCTCCGCACCGCCGGAACCTTGTCCGCCATGGCCGGGCACGCGGAGACGCTGCCCCTCGCCGATGCCCGCAGGGATGCGCATCTGCACCTCGTCGGTGATGACCTGACCCGTGCGCGGATCGGATTTGCGGAGCGCGATCGTTCGCATGGAACCGGTGAAAGCCTCCTCTAGTGTGACCATCAGGTCGCCCTCGATGTCTTGGCCGTGCATGGCGCCGCCGCGTCCGGTGAAGCCGCTGCCGTAACCGGCCGCGCGCCGCGCCCCACCGCCGGAAAAGTAGCGCTCGAAGAAATCGCTGAAGCCCGTGCCGTCGAACTCGAACTCCGCGCCGCCCGGCATCGGGCCTCTTTGATGGCCGCCGCCAGGTTGATCCCAGTTCGCGCCGAGCGTATCGTATTTTTTCCGCTTCTCTGTATCGCTCAGCACCTCGTAGGCCTCGTTGATCTCCTTGAATTTACTTTCCGCCGTCGCCTTGTCCGCCGCTACGTCGGGATGATGAACACGCGCGAGCTTGCGGAACGCCTTCTTCACCTCCGCCTGAGTGGCGTCCTTGGCGACTCCGAGGATCTGGTAGTAGTCTTTGAAATCGTTTGCCATTCCTTTGAAACTAGTGAGATTGCTAACATGTGGAAAGCCGCTTGTCTAACAAGCTTTGGGTAGGGTGTCAGCACCCGCCTCTTCGGGGTTGAGTGCTGGGGGAAAGCGGTACATGGTTGCGGCTATGCCCCACTCCCGAGATCCGGACGAGCCGAAGATCTTCTTCCTTCCGAACCTGATGACCGCCTGTAACCTCGCCTGCGGGTTCTTCGCCGTGCTGATGATTTTCAAAGGCCAGATCGAGGTGCAGAAGGTTTCCGGCGACGGCGTGCTCGCCGCGAAGCAATATTATGAGGTCTCCCGCGAATACTACCAATACGCCATACTCCTCATCTTCGGCTCCTGCCTCTTCGATCTGCTCGACGGACGGCTCGCGCGCCTCGGCGGGCAGGACTCACCCTTCGGCCAGGAGTTCGATTCACTGGCGGACATCATTTCCTTCGGCATGGCTCCCGCGATGCTGCTTTCCCGCGCCGTGCTGTTCCCGCTCGGAAACCTCGGCTGGGCCATCGCGCTGATCTATCTCGTCTGCGGCGCGATGCGGCTCGCCCGCTTCAACTGCCTCGCGTCGATGCCGAAAAAGCCCGGTTCGGGCAACGATTTCCGCGGAATCCCCATCCCCATGGCGGCAGGCTTCATCGCCTCGCTCACTTTCCTCATCATCGATCTCTACAAGAACGACCACGAGGTCGGCCCCTGGAAATACGTCCTCGCGGCGGTGATGTTGTTTCTATCGTGGTTGATGATCAGCGACGTGCGCTACCCCTCTTTCAAGACGGTGGATTGGAAGACGCGCGGCAGCCTCAGCACCATCGTCCTGGCGCTGGTGCTGATTTTCGTGACGATCCGGTTCCGCTATATCATGCCTGTGGTGCTGTTCAGCGCCTACCTGCTCTACGGCTTCATCCGGCCATGGATTTCCCAGCGCTGGAGGAAAGGGATCGAGGATTTCTCGGAGAAAACGGAAGCCGACGAATCGGAACCGCCCACCGCAAGCTGAACCGTAATGGAACCCGAATCGAAAAAACCGAGTATCGTGCCCTGGCTGCTGGTGATCCTGCCCGCCTGGCTGATCATTTCCGCCTCCTTCGCGTTGGTGAAATATTTCCGCGACGAGAAAACCGCGGCCGTAGAGGAAGCTCAGCGCTTCGCCCAAAGCGTTTCCGCAGAAAGCCTGGCGGACGATCTCAAAAAGATCGTCAACGTCATCGGCGAGCGCCATAGCGGCAAGCCCGATAAGCTCTCGGCCACCGCTTCGATGATACGCGGAGTGCTCGGCCCCTCGAACACCGGCTACGAGGTCAAGACCGTCACCGGCCCCAGCGATTTCCCGATTCTCCATATCAACATCCCATCGACAAAGTCGGACGCCGCGCCGCTGTGGGTGCTCACCTCCTACGATTCCCCGCCCGGCTCGCGCGGTGCGGAGCGCAACGCCACCGGTCTCGCCGCCACCCTCGCCGCCGCGCAGGCGCTCGCCGCTGACAAGCCCGAGCGTCCCGTCCATTTCCTCTTCCTCCCCCACGCCAACGAACCCGAAGCGCCCGTCATCGAGACCACACTCATCGCCTCTGAACTCATCGGCCCCACCCCGAAAGCCGTCCTCTGCATAGAGGCCATGGGCGACGCGGAAACCCTCATCCTATCCTCTCGCGACACCACCGCCATCCCCCCCGTCGATTTCGCGGATCTCGGGAAAATCCTCGGTGCAGAGGTAGTCTGCTTGGGTGAAGACACCGACCTCGCCTCCATCCTTTTCGAAATGGGTCGCCCTGCCGTCCGCGTCGCCACCCGCCCCATGCTCCTGCCCGACGAAGCCGACGACAAGCTCCCCTTCGCCCCCACCCTCGCCTCCTCCACGGGAAGGCTGATCGAACTGGTGAGGAGGCTTTCGAAATAAGCGGTAACGCCAAGCTTACCATCCCGCCCACAATTCCCCTCTTGACCCCTCCGGGATCCTGCCCGACCGATTGCACCTAACATTTCTCGAATGACCTCCCCAAGCAACCTCGACACCACCTTCCGCTCCCATGCCCCCGGCCTCTGGCCTGAAGTTTCCCAAGCGGACTGGGACGATTACAAATGGCAGCTCCGCAACCGCGTCGATTCGCTCGCGGATCTCGAGTCTCGCATGGATCTCACCGATGAGGAGCGGGCGGGCGTGCTGCTTGCCGGCACGAAGCTGGCGATGGCGATCACGCCTCACTTCTTCAACATGATCGACAAGAACGATCCCGACTGCCCGATCCGCCGCCAGGTGATCCCGCGCATCGAGGAGGGCTGGACGGCGCCCGAGGAACTCGCCGATCCCTGCGGCGAAGATTCCCACATGCCGGTGCCCGGCCTCGTGCACCGCTACCCGGATCGTGTCCTATTTCTCGTCACGGACCGTTGCGCATCCTACTGCCGCTACTGCACCCGCTCACGGGTCGTTTCCGGCGTCGGCGAGCAGCACCTTGAAACGCAGTGGGAGGCGGCGTTCCGCTACCTTGAGAAGCACACGGAAGTCCGCGATGTCCTCCTTTCCGGCGGCGATCCCCTGCTCTTCTCCGACGCGAAGCTCGACAAGATCCTCACCCGCCTCCGCGCGATCCCGCACATCCAGTTCCTGCGCATCGGCTCGCGCATCCCCATTTTCCTTCCGCAAAGGATCACCCCGGAACTCTGCGCAATGCTGAAAAAGCACCACCCGCTTTACATCTCCATCCACACGAACCACCCGAAGGAACTCACCACCGAAGTCCGCGACGCCCTCGCGCGACTCGCCGACGCCGGGATCCCCCTGGGCAACCAGTCCGTGCTCCTGCGCGGCGTGAACGACTCCCCGGAGATCCAGACGGCTCTCGTCCACAAGCTGCTCATGTGCCGGGCCCGACCCTACTACCTCTACCAGTGCGACCTCATCACCGGTTCATCTCACCTTCGCACGCCCGTCTCCGAAGGCGTCGACATCATCGAGAAGCTGCGCGGCCACACCACCGGCTACGCCGTCCCGCAGTTCGTCATCGACGGCCCGGGCGGCGGCGGAAAAATCCCTGTCAACCCGAACTACGTCGTGGATAGTAGCAAAGGCAAGGTCACCCTCCGCAACTACGAGGGCGGCATCTTCGATTACCCCGATCCCACCCCGATCTCCGGGGAAACGATGCAAGCCCTGCAAGAGAAAGCGCTATGCGGCGGGCGGTGAATCCCACCCTACGGTGCCACCACCTCGATCTCGGCATACTCGCTCACATAATTCTGCATCGGCGTGCAGGCATCAACGCCTCCCGTCCATAACCCCTCTTTCTTAGCCCGCAGCTCAAACATGATATCGAAGCTCTCGGCCGGCTTGAGCGTGCGGGAAAAGCCGTAGGTGGCGATTCCGAAAACACGGTCCTTCGTCTTCGGCTTGGGACTTACCGCGACCACTTCGAAGCCATCGAGAAAGGTATCGTAAAGGTCCAGCTCTGCGAACTTGAGGTCTTTCGCGCCGTCGTTCGCCACCGTCACTTTCAGCGTCAGCGTCTCGCCCACTTCGACGACATCCGGATGCTCCACACCGACCGTGAAGGGCGGCGCGTCCCTGGTGAACAACCAGTACCCACCCGCGCCGATTCCTATCCACACAAGCGATGTGACGAACATCGTGACCAGCGCCGTGATAATGATGGGCTTGTTGCGGGCATTGGCGGGGTGCATGGATGCATCCTGACCGAGCGCGCGACGGTTGCCAGATGAAACGGGGTCGCCTCGCTCATCTCGAGTTCGCTTTTGCGTTCCGCTGCCACTTGTCATCCGGAGCCAAAGCCTCGCGCGCGCCACCTCCGTTGAGCCAAACCCTGGCTGGCTTTTCGCCCTTAAGATTCGCGTCCCAGAACGCCGTGCTGAGCGCGAGAATGGCCTTGTGAT
>JAIXQS010000175.1 GCA_027485615.1 Verrucomicrobiaceae bacterium | reverse complement strand
CCCTATTTCATGGGCGGCGAGGAAAAACCGTCTCCCGTCGCGGAAAAGCCCGTTCCTGTGGAGGCCCCTCTGGAAGCTCCGAAGCCTGTCGAACCCGCCGCCGAACCCGCGCCCGATCCGCTTTCGAAACTCGGTGTCGGCGAGGAAATTTCAGCACCGTCCGACACGAACCCGCTCGATGACAAGGGTGATGATTTCCTCAAGGATCTCGAATGATGGATGCCCGCCGGTTCTGGGAAGTGTTTCGGAAACGCGTCCGCCAACCGGACGCGCTCACCGGGATCTTCGCTGTTCTGTGGTGCCTCGTATGGCTCGACGCCCAGGTGTGGTTCCGGTTTCCGCCGTGGTTCCATGCCCTCGCCTTCCTCTGCGCCGTGCCGGTGTGCACCTACTGGATTCGCCGTAGCAAATCCGTCATCCGACACCGCGCCGTCCTCAGCGCCTCCTACATCCCCGCGTGGGTATTCATCGCCCATCTCCCGCTGGTTTTCTCCGCCTACTCCCTTTCCGCATCCCTCTCGGCGGCGGGTGCCTTCGGCGCGTTTTTCATCGGCCTGGCCTGGGCTGTCTGGTGGATCGACCGCGAGACGAAACGGCTGGCCTCGACCAACGTCCGCAGGCGCAGCTGGGATCCGCGCAGGCTCGCGGCATGGTATTTCGGAAAGAAGAACCCGCGCCTCCGCCAGTCCACTTTCACCTTCCTCACCTACACCCTGCTCTTCGGCCTCATCTCGATGGTGCTCACACGCATCACCGGTTGCTCGGTCTATGAAGCCCCGCTCGGCGGCGGCGAGCAGGAGCAGCTCCGCCAGGTCGTGCAGATCCAGCGCGTCATCAAGAAAAAGTATGTGATCAACCCCTACAGCAGCGTGCTTTTCAATCCGCCGCCCATCGACGACGTGAAGCTCAGCGTCCTTGAGGTCACCGAGCACCTCTACAAGATCGGCCAGGGAAAAGGCGACGGAGCGGGTTACTCCGCAGGCACCACCCGCGGCAAGGTGCGCTTCATCCGCTTGAAATACGAGGGCGGCGATTGGGATCAGGACATGTCGCGCGGCTCCGATCTGAACCTGCTCACCGAATACGGCGTCCGCCTCGGGCAGCCCGTCAGCGACCGGCCGGAGCCGATGGAGATCGCCCGCCTCAAGACCTTTCCCGCCCGCAAAAGCCCGCCGATGGTTTACATGACGGGGCAACAAGGCATCAACCTCAGTGACTCCGAAATCAAAACCCTCCGCACCTACCTCATCGATCACCATGGCATGCTCTTCGGCGACAACGGCGGCAGCTCGGGATGGGAAGGCCAGTTTGTCGGGATGATGAAAAAAGTCCTGCCCACCGTGGAACCGATCAACGTTTACCTCGACCACTCCATCCACCGCATCCCCTACCCTCTGCCGAAGCTGCCCATCGTCGCCCCGCACGGTCGCTCGAACGCACTCGGCTGGGTGGTGGACGGCCGCCTTGCCGTGTATTACCATCCCGGCGATATCGGCGACGCCTGGGCCGACGGACATTCCGGCGTCCCCCAGGAAATCTGGGAATCCTGCTACCAGCTCGGCGTAAACATCATCCACTACGCCCATTCCGAATATAACAACTGGCTAGAAAATACGAAAGAGTGAAGTGGAATGGATTCAACCGCAAATTTCGCAAACTGCCGCGAATGAAGAAAAGAAATTTAAACCGCCAAGTAAGAAAAGTTCGCCAAGGAAATTCCCGTTATCAAAATAATGTGTATCAGATGGAAAGGAACATGGATTGTGAACATTCATCTCTCTGAAATTCGCGTTCATTCGTGTCCATTCGCGGTTCCTTCTTCAAAAGCCATGACCCTAAGCATCCCCGCCCTTCTCGCCGCTTGTCTGCCGTTTCTCCTGGCACCTTATTCGTTTGCCCTCGATCCCCTTGAACAGATCCCCGTCGCCACCTTCGAGAAAATGAAGGAAGTCGAGCGCTACCAGATGCGCATCGCGGAAAAGCATTACACAAGCGGCGCATTCAAGACCTCGCTCGCCGAGTATGAGAAATTCCTGACCCTCTACGAGAAAAGCCCCGGTGCCCCTTACGCGCAGCTCATGTGGAGCCACTCGATGATGAAGCTCAAGAAACCCAAGACCGCGCTGCGCGAGGGATTCCAATCCGTCATCGACTACTGGCCGGAGTCCGAGGAGGCCGTCATCGCCGCCTACTGCATCGCCGACGCCTACCGCACCATGGGCGAGGTGAGCGACGCGAAAAAGGCCTTCCGTTTCCTCATCAAGGAATACCCGTCCCACGAGATCGCCATCCGCTCCCGCCTCGATCTCCTCCACTACGCCCGCCTTGAGAAAGACGAAGCATCGCACCTCTCCCTTCTCAACGACCTCACCTACAAGCTGGAGCGCAACGAGAAATCCAAGGCCGCCTGCGAGGACGCCAGCCGCGAACTCGCAGAGCTCCACTTCTTCGCCCAGCGTTTCGATGAGGGGAAAAAAGCCCTCGCCACCAACCACGAAGGCGACGCCCTCTTTGACGCCGTCTATGCAATGTCGGCGAAAACCGTCGGCCACCTGTTAGGGAACAAGGAATCCCGCACCGCCGCCCTCACCCTCGGCGACCAACTCCTCAACGAACTCCGTGTCGAGTCCAAGCGCCGCCCGCAGATCGAGAAGGAACTCCTCCACCGCGCCGCCGATCTCAACGGCACCCTAGGCCGGCCTTCGGAAATCTGGAAACTCTACACCGAGATCGGCGAGCGCTTCGGCCGCGACGACGGGCTCCTCGAGAAAATGGCCGGTTGGTACAAGGCTCGCGAAAAACGCCCCGAGGCACGCGGCATCTACGGCGAGTTCAAGGATCGCGTCGCGGGCCTCAAAAACATCGCCGCGATGGATCTGGAGGAAGGGAAAATCAACGACGCCATCGGGGTTTACCGCAAGCTCATCGAGATCGATGGCGACCGCGCCGACGATCATCTCTGGGCCATCGCCGGCTGTTACGAAAAACTCTCCGATTGGAAAAAAGCCATCACCACCTACCGCCAGATCGATCGCTTTCCCGCCAACCATTTCCGCATGGCGGCGTGCCACCGCCAGCTCAAGGAACAGAGCGAGGCCATCGTCCTCTACAACCAGATCAAGGTCGTGGACAACGCCGCGCCGGAGGCCACGCTACAGATCGGCTTCACCTACGAGGAGGCGAAGGAAAAGGAAAAGGCCATCCGCACCTTCCAGCTCACCTGCAAGCGCTTCCCAAAGACCGAGCAAGCCAGCAAAGCCCACGCCCACCTCCAGAACGAATACAACATCAACGTCACCCTCGGCGGCGCGGAGGAGGAGTGATCACACTCTCTCCCCCACGAACAGCGTGTGCGTGAACCGCTTCGCCTTCGGGTAAGCTTTCGCGCCGATGGCCTGGACGTTTCCGAAATGTTTCGCCATGGAGCGGGCGAAGGATTTGTCGGGATTCGCGGACCAGAAAACCACGCGTCCGCCGGGATGAAGTGCGGCCTTGGTGCGGGCGATGCCGCCGGCGTCGTAAAGCTTCGCGTTGCCTTTCTGGACGAGGGGATCAGGGCTGTTGTCCACATCTAACAGGATCGCGTGATAACGGTTTTCCGCCGCGCGGGAGATGATCTCCGCCACATCGCGGATGTGGATATGGACTCGCGGATCATCGACGAGCAGGCCGTTCACGCCGGTTAGGAACTCGCGGTTCCAATCGACCACCACCTGCAAGAGCTCCGCGACATCCACGGTGGCGTCCGGCGGGCAAAGTTCCAGCACGCGGCGCAGGGTGTAGCCGAAGCCGAGACCGCCGATGAGAACACGCGCACCGCGCGGCAGATTCGTGCAGGCTAGATCCGCCATCTCCTTCTCGGAGGACGAGGCGTTGGTGCCCATGAGCTGCACGCCACCGACCTTCATGAAATACTGGCCATCGTGTTCCTGAAGGAGGAGCGGTTCGCCGTCCGGGGTGCGAGAGGTGGCGAGGGTGGTGACAGGTTTCATGGGGAGACGAAATGACCGCCCGGGCGGGGCAGGTCAAGTCAAGGGGTGGGAACGCGATGGGCACCGGCATCGATGTCAGGGGCTACGACGAGGAAAGCGCCTCCGCCCTGGCAACGGAGGCCGAAGAGGCGGAGCAGGAATAGCCCGCCGCCAGAACGACGAATGGGTTGTCTACCCGCTGGACAATCTCTCGGACAAAGACCGCAAGGAACTGCTGATGGCGCTCGATCTCACCGAGCAAGGAGGGGCTGCCTTCGGCTGCCCGGCAAGCCGAGCCATTACCCGTTGCAGCCCGGCAGCCGAAGGTAGCCGCTCCTTGCTACACGAACCTCTGCACAATGGGCATACGCCTTCCCATGCCGAAGGCCTTGGAGGTGACGCGGAGGCCGGGGGCGGCTTGCTGGCGTTTCCACTCGTTCAGGTCCACGCGGCGCTGGATCCAGCGGACCATGGTTTCCTCGAAGCCGTGGCCGACGATTTCCTCCGCGCCGAGGTGTTGCTCGACGTAGAGTTCAAGGATCGCATCGAGGACGTCGTATTCCGGGAGGGTGTCCTGGTCTTTCTGGTCGGGGCGGAGCTCGGCGCTGGGGGGCTTGGTGATCGTGTTCCAGGGGATGCGCTCGCCGTGGCGGTTCACCCATTTCGAGACCTCGAAGACCTTGGTTTTCGGGAGATCGGAGATGACGGCGAGGCCGCCGCACATGTCGCCGTAGATCGTGCAGTAGCCGACGGCGAGCTCGCTCTTGTTGCCGGTGGTGAGGAGCAGGTGGTTGTCCTTGTTG
>JAIXQS010000033.1 GCA_027485615.1 Verrucomicrobiaceae bacterium | reverse complement strand
TGCCAGATTGAATCATCCGCAGTCGCGACGGCGCGGAAGAGCGTGAGGCAGGAGCGGAACTTGCCGTCGTCGGGTGAGCCTAGGATCGCGTGGGCGCTCTTGTCTTTATGAACGAGGATGGCCGCGACGCATTCGCGCAGTCGCGCGCCGAGGACGGGGTGGGCGAGGTAGGCCGCGGCCTCCGCCGCGTTTTCGATGCCATAGTAGGTCGCGTTATGGCTGGTGCCGAGACCGCGGAGCTGGGGGAGCACAAACCACATCCACGGAGCCCCGAGGCGTAGATGGTCAATCGGCACGATTGACCCCGGAGCTCCCAGCAGGGGAGCGGAGTGGGTGACTGAGCCGGGTGCCCTTTGGGCGGCGCAAGGAACACTGCGTGCGCTTGTCGCCGGCTTGCAGCTCCGCGAGCGCGGTGGAGTAGAGCGGGGCCTGAGCTTCGAGGAAGCGAGTGAGGTTCATGGGCGAATTCAGCAGGCGGGAGGCGGATATTATAGGCGGGCCTGATTGGTGCAGCGTATCGGACTGCGGCTTTGAAAATTGTCTTTGACTCGCCAGGCTAGGTGCGTGGGTCGGTCAGGCGGATGCCGTGTTGCTCGATCACGATGCGGCGGGCTTTGAAGAGAGCGCCGATCGTCTGCTTGAAGGCCTTTTTGCTCATGCCGAAGGCCAGACGGATCTCCTCCGGCGAACTGCCGTCGTGCAGCGGCAGGCGGCCTCCGGCGGCTTTTAGCTTTTCCATGATCGTGTCGGAGAGCGAGGTGACGCGTTGGTAGCCGGCGCGGTCGAGCGCGGCGTCTATTTTGCCGTCCTCGCGCACGCGCCGCACGTAGCCCGCGAAGCTGGCTCCGTAGGAAAGCGGCTGGCCCAAATCGGATTTGTAGAGGAGGCCTGCGTGGGCGTTTTCCACGATAACGTTGTAGCCGAGCGGCGTCTCGCCCGTGACGAGGAGGCGCACCGGCTGGCCTTCGGCATAGGCGGGTGGCGTGGCGTTCAGATGGCGGTTCAAGCGCGCGCTGGCCACGATGCGCTCGCTGCGTTCGTCGATCATGACTCGCACGACGACACGTTCGCCCGGGCGCAGGGGGCCGCTTTGCTCGCGGAGCGGGAGGAGCAGATCCTTGTCCAAGCCCCAGTCGAGGAAGACGCCGATGCGCGGGTTGACGGCCACCACGCGCAGCGCGGCGAATTCGCCCACTTTCGCGATCGGTTTTTGCGGAGTGGCGACTAGGCGGTCCTCCGAATCGCGATAAACGAAGACCTCGGTGTCGCCGCCCACTTTGGCGCCGGCGGGGATGAGACCGCCGGGAAGAAGGATTTCGCCGAGCGCGCCACCGTCGAGGTAGAAGCCCGGAGGGGCGCTGCGCAGCACGCGGAGGAGGTTGGTTTTACCAAGAAGGGCCATGTCTCACGCGAGGGTGCGTCGGCGCTTTCCCAATGAGGAGCCCAATCTGATACCGTGAGGGTCGAGGCGAGGAGGCCGACCGGTCCGTGGGCCCGGACCTCCAAACCTGGTCGACGGCGGCCAAAGACTTTGCCTAGGGCAAGCCAAGCCTTGCGGCAGGAGGGCAAGCGCCGCGAGGGCGAGCAGGAAGAGTCAATTACTCAGCAGGCCGCTGCCCCCGGCTTGGCCTGATCGCTTTCGCGCGTCGCCCGGCGCGAAAGGAGAACGGAGCGGGGCGCGGGTGCGCACGCCCCGCCTCCGGGGGACTCAGGCGGCGACACTCTTGGCGGCGGGACCAGTCTTGCCGCGGCGCAGGCCGCTCTTGCGCTCGCTCTTTCGCACATAGCCCATGGCCTCGTAGAGCTCGCCGTCCTCGCCCTCGGCGGGGTCGCCCTTCACGGCGTTGACCACGAGGGCGATGGTGGCGAGGGCGGTCTTGTCGGCGTCGTCGCGCTGGTTTTGCGCGGCGAGCAACTGGCTTTCGAGGGCGCGGATGGCGGCGCGGGCGTCGAGGCTGGGCTTCATCCGCGCCTCGAACTGGGCGAGGGAGAGGCCGGCGAAGGACTTGTCCGGGCGGAGGATGGTCCAGGCATTGAGGGTCTGGTTGATGCGGCTTTCACTCTGACGAGGATTATTGGGCATGGTTAGGCGAGGGTTCGGTGTTGGTTTCGGCTTCGCATCTTCCTGATGCCAAGCGCACTCCCGTCTTTGCAGGCCGCTTGCCGGATTGCGTAAGTCCTTGCAGATACTTGAAGAATTCCCGGGTCCGGAGTCGGAACCCGCGCCTTCCGATTCGGAAGCCCTGTGTTCCGCATTGGAATTTACATCTTCCGCGTCAAGTCGCTCAAAAATAGCGTCTTGCGGCGGAGGCGCCGGCTAAAAGTGTTCAGCCGTGAAGCCGGAATCCGCGCCGTCTCTGGCTAATTTTGTTCGTTCCGGTTCGGAACAAGCAGGTTCCGACGCGGAAGGAGCGCGCGAGAAAGCGGAATCCCGGTGCGATCAAGCTCGGTGACTCCACAAGCCAGGCTCAGTCGAGGAAGGTCCAGGTGTCGAACATTGCCGCCTGGCCGCAGGGGCGCAGATCGGGCGTGAGCAGGTTCCAGACGGTCGCGCGTTCGATGCAAAAGCGTCGGCCGCCGCGGCTGATCCGGATGCCCGAGTAGTCGGCGATGAAGCCGTCGCGCGTGACGCGCTCGAGGAGCCGTGCGCGTTCCTCGCGGTTCGGCGCCTCGGCGGTGAGGCGCGAGGGCATGCGGGTGAAGTCGTCCCACTGGGCGTCCCAGAGCGTGAGGGCGGCGCGGTTGCCGTAGTTGAGAATTGGATCGGCCTCGGTGCCGTGTGAAGCGAGGACGAAGGGCGCGTCGAAGAGGAAGCGGGCGAGCTCTTCCGGATTCGTCACGCCCGGCGCGAGGTCCCGCCCCGTCCAATGCTTGAGGCTGCGGACGAGGATTTCGCTTTGGGCAATAAGGGCCGGGGCCATCCGCAAAGGGAAGGGGAGCGCGGTAGCTTCTGCAACCGGCGAGAGGCTATCTGCCGGCGCGAGGAGCGCGGCGTATGGCCGTCGTCACCGTGCAAAAAATTCGGCCTGACCCTCTCCGCTCGTCTCACCATCCGTCGATCTAGCCTAATTGTCTCAAAAGCGCCATAATCCCCTTTGCTCCAGGGTCGGCATGGATGCTTTTGACTGCCTGCAAATGAACCCTGCCGAGATTCAACTCGGTCCAGTCTTCCTCCCCGTCTTCATAGGCGAGCCCGCTCAAGACACCGTAGAGTCTCGATGCCTCCGGAACCGATTTATGCCGCGGGAGGAAGGTCTGCCAACTGGGCGAACCGAACTGGTAATCCACGCGCAATTTGCTGAGAGGACCCGGAAGGCCGAAATCGAATTCAGGACCAGCATTTTTTTGCTGAGCTGGTTTTAGGCGTTGAGAAACCCAAACCAAGCAGCACTCGCCATCGAACAAATCCACCATGCGCCTCAAAGCGGCCTCATGTGAGGCGTTGAATTGCCGCGACAATTCGTCTGCCGTGAAGATGTCTGGTGCACGCCCTGCGGCGGCCGTAGCGAATTCATCGACCGGCATCAGAAGTTCGCCCGCACCAATGTGGCACAGTTGTTCTAACTCAGCGTGAATTGGGTCGTGCTCTTGATCCTGTCGGCGGTGCTGCGTCTGCTCAAAACAGTCGGGAAAAAAGGTGTGCGCGATTTCGTGACAGATTGAAAAACGACGGCGCGTTTCCGGCGCGCCGCTGGCGTATTCTATTCGCAGGCGTCGGTCCGGCAGAGGCATCAGGCGAGCCTCGGCCCGGATGTCCCCGTCCGCACATCCAACTTCGATGCCCTGCAATTCTGCCAACAGCTCCGGGTCGAAAGGAACATCCGTCCAGTTCAACGCTTTTGCTTCTGACACCATGGTTCGCGCAAGACGTCGAATGGTCTCTGGTGGCGTCTCTTGAGGAAGCGCCTTCTTCTTCATCAATTCCACTACGGAGGAGTTGCTCCATTTCCTGCCAAAGCGATCTCTGAAGACCTCAAACGTCCTAGGCTTAGTCATTCTTCCTCCGCATATCAAAATTCATTTTTATCGTCTTGTAGAGGAATTCCCAGTCATCCGCAGTCTTGGGAGCACCATCTCGCTCTTGCATCGCATAGCAGCCTTGCACCACTGCTTCGTCGATTTCCATCCCGCGCTTTCGCGCCTTTTCAAGAAAGTCGGCCAAGCCTTGATCCAACTTTTCCGGCACGATCGCCCGACTTGTCGCCACCGTCTTGCCCAGCAGGTCAGCGATTGTAACGCCTAGGGCAGTTCCTATCTTTCTGAGAGTCTGAAGATTTGGGTTTGCGGAGTCGGTATCAGAGTTCTCCAGCTGCGAAAGAAGCCCGATAGATACGCCCGCCTTTTCAGATAATTGGGGGAGCGTAAGTCCTAATTCCAAACGGAGTGATCGAATGCGTGCACCTAGAGCCATGTCCCAGACCCTAGCGTCAAGTTTCATTGAAATGAAGAGAAAAACAGAAATTCTTCATTTCTGGATTGACTGCGAGTTTCATCAAAATGAAATAATGCGCCATTAGCTTCATTCCAACTCATGGCCAATCGCGCAAAAAAGCTCTCAAAAATTGACGGTAAAGCGTTTCTCCAATCAGCGTTTGCGAGCGAGCAGAGGCTTGCTCAAGCCAAGCTCCAATCCTCCGAACGCATCTCTCATAACGGGGACATGGGAGAGGTAAATGAGCTGCATTTCATCGAGATGCTGCGCAAGTATCTTCCCAACCGCTACACCGTCGAAAAGGCTATTATTCTCGATAGCCTCGGCCATACGACCGATTCGATTGATGTAGTCATCTTTGACCGCCAATACACACCCACCCTCCTGGACAATGAGAAGCATCGCTATGTCCCTGCGGAGGCAGTATATGCGGTATTCGAATGCAAGCCCACAATCGATAAGGCATATTTGGAGTATGCGGCCGATAAAGCGGCCAGTGTTCGCCGTATGCGTCGCACCTCTGTCGAAATCCCGCATGCAGGGGGCGTCTATCCGCCAAAGCCGCAGATCGATCTCGTAAGTGGTATCCTCGCGCTGGATGTCGATTGGGCCGATGGCTTCGGCACTTCATTCAAAAAAATCCATAGCAAACTGATGGGGGATTGCCGCCTAGACTGTGGCTTGGCGGTGAACGGTGCGAGCTTCGATACCTTTGATGGTAATTACACTTTTGGCCCCAACCACAACGCCTTGGTCTTCTTTTTCTTTCGTTTGCTGAAACGGCTCCAGGCCGTCGGCACAGTGCCCGCCGTGGACTGGGCGGCCTACGCCCAGCAGCTCTCCCATTAACACTCAAAAGAAACTCAATATGTTCAATTACAACGAACAGCTTAGGAAATTCTATGCGAAGAAAATCAAACTCCCGTCTGATATGCGCTCCATGCTATTGGACCACCGTAAAGCGAATGCAGATCGCCTGATCGCTCGCCTAGGTGAGCGTGATCCCAAAATCCGCATCGGCGAATCCAACTTTCAAAGCCAAGGTTCGTTCGCGATGGATACGGTCATCCAGACGCGATTTACGGACGAAGAATATGATATTGATTACGGAGTCGTCATCCGGCGGTCCCAATTGGTGGACGAGGACGGCAGTGAATTGAGCGCTCAAGAGGTCCGTGAGCTCATTCGCGACGAACTCAAAGACAACCGGTTCAATAAGCAGCCGAAGCTGATGACGAATTGCGTGCGCGTTTTCTACGCCGACGATGACGATTACGCTCATCACGTGGATATTCCCGTCTATCGGGAATTTGAAGATGCCAGCGGCAAAACCATCACTGAATTGGCCGGCCAAGACGGATGGAACGCGTCAAATCCCACGCGCGTAAACGAGTGGTTGGAAGACCTCGTTGAGGATAAAAATGATCAGACCGATGGGTCGGGCAGTCAGATGCGTCGTATGGTAAAGTGGGCAAAGCGATTCTGCCGCAGCCGCAATGCAGAGACAAACGACGAATGGGATCTGCCCAATGGTATGAAACTTACCATGCTGATTGCTGAAACCTTCTGCGCCCACGAGCGCGACGATACATCGTTCTATAATACTCTTACCGCCCTCAAAAACCGTTTGGCATGGAATCTTGAGATCGAAAATCTCTCTGATAAATCTTGGCCTAAGGCCAAGCTCACTAAGACCAGTTCCGATCAAAACGTTGTGAACCTGCATGATCGCGTCGGTGAAGCGCTCGATTCTTTGGCCGTGCTTTTCAAGTCCGACTGCGACGAAGTGAAAGCTCGCCGGGCGTGGGATTGGGTTTTCCAATCCGACGGATTTCTCAAGGAACAAGAGGATGAGGCTAAAGCCGAGGCGAAGCGCCAAGCCCTATTGGAAAAGGCAGCTCTGCTTGCCGCAGGAAATGCCGGCACCGATAGGTTTGGCCGCATTGTAACGGCGTGCGCTGCGGTCACGCCAAACGTGGCACATGCCTTTTATGGAGACGCATTCCCCTGATTCCAGTGGATAACTCCCAACATTACCGCCGCTTTGTTTTACAAGCACTCCTAGTCCAGAAGCACTTTCCTGGATTTAAGTGCCGTCTTCGCTGCGGGCGGCTAGAGTGCGTAGGGGAGATTCAACCAACGGATGATTCCGATAAGTATTCCATAAAGATTCAATACGAGGAGTGGAAAGTCCCTAAAGTGCGAATCCTAAAGCCGCATATAATTCCGAGCTCGGAGCTCCATATGTATCGCGACGGCACCCTCTGCCTATATCATCCGCCCACTCAGCCCTGGTCGGGGAAAAGCGATCTACACAAGACCATCATTCCATGGACTGCGGAATGGCTGGTTTATTACGAACTGTATCAAACTGAAAAGAAATGGCAGGGCCCCGCGGTTCCTCACGGCCCGATTTAACCCACATATCATGCCTCGCTTCAAAACACATCTGGTTATTAGCGCCGCAGCAGGCTCCGCCTACAGCCTCGCGATTCAGGCTTGCCGCCAAAGCCTGAATCCGAACTTGCCGCAGGAAATTAATCCCATTCATGCCGCCGTCTGTTCATTGGCCGCTGCCATTGGTGGATGTGCCCCGGACGTGTTTGAGCCGGCGGACCGCAGAACCGGCCCCAACCACCGTGGTAAACTACACAGTTTCGCGGTTGGCGCGGCTGCAGTTAAGGGCGCTCACTTTCTTGCAATCTGCGAAACGGGTTCGGTCAATGAACGATGGTTCGCCGACATCGCCGGTGCGTTTTATGCCGGATACGTGTCACACCTCGCCGCCGACGCGCTAACTCCGAAGGGGTTAAATCTGGTGTGTAAAGGATGCTAAAGGGCCACTTAATCGCCGTTGTTTGGCGAAAGATTGATGGGGGGCCGCTGTTGGTTGACCTATGATGGCGGGGGCGAACGGAAGAGTGCCGTCTTCGCACACAGGTGGGGGCTGGACTGCAGTATGCTGACCAAGAAACGCGGGGGTTGAAACCTGGCGCGGAATGCGCCTTTTCGGCGGGTTCATGTCACTCGATACCGTTGGACAGCGTTGCGTCAGTGAACGAGAGCCCGAGCTGGGGCTGGGAATCGTCGCGGAAATCGACCGCGCGCGGCGCACCAATGGGGACGAGCCTATTCCCGTTAAGTGGCCGGCATTGCGTCAGGATAGGGGCCGAGGAAGCGTTCGCCGTTGAAGTGGATGAGGTGGTCGGGTGATTCGGCGATCCAGACTTCGGATTCCCAAGAGATCTGGCCAAGAAAAGCCTGCATCGTTTTGCGAGTCTCGAAGGCGGTCACAAAGACGAGGCCGGCGGAGGAGCTTTTGAAAAGCTGCTTCAGCTCCGAACGGCGTTTGCCATCGACCGGGCCGGCGCTGGTCACGGCTTCGATCAGGACGAGCCAGTTGCGCTTCACGTCGTGGATGACGACGTCCGGCATCTTGGCGGCGCTATCCAAAATGACACCGAGTTTGGCAAGGTAGGGCGCGTCAAGGTGGAGGAACTTGGTTTCGGTGTCGCCGAGGTAGATCACCACACCACCGGGCGTGAAGTGAGGCGCGAAGTGTTCGACCACCGCCTTGATTAGCGGGTTTTGGCCGCCGGCGGAGAGCGTGACGAGATTGCCGTCGGGCAACGTGACAGGCACGCGCGTCAGGGTGCGTTTCCGGCTGAGTTCAGCCAGCATAGCGGGACGTGCCAGGAGATAGTCACTGAGATTTTTTGGCCATTCCGGTGCGCCGTAACTTTGCAAAAGAGTGAGCGCGCTGGCTTCGAGTTGGTAAACGGTAAGCTCGCTGTTTGTTGGACGCTTCGGGTCATCCGGATTTCGCACCAGTAAGCCGTGCGCTACAAAAAACTGCACCGCCGTTTTCCGAACCGATTCCCGTGTGTTGGCTTTATAGGTTACACCGTAGTTGGTCGCGATTGCCTCCATAATCGGCGTGATGCCGAGCAAGGGTGCCGAGGCTTCTGCCCAAGGCCGCCGTGGTGGAAGGCCGGCGAGGGAGAGAAGGACAAGGGCGGAGAGCTCGTTGCTTTGGCGTTCGGCAAATCCGAGGGCGCGAAGAATGGCTTGGGCGGCGGCGATGCGTGCGGCTTTGCCGGGGATCGATTTGGCGGGCATTAGCGGGAAAAAGATACGCAGTGGGACGCGACCAGGGCGTCGAGTTCGGCTTGCGGCGGAACGGCGGGCAAGGCGGCGAAGTCGCGACCAAGCGCCGCCAAGGTGCTGGCGGAAGGATACGGCAGGCTGCGGAGGTCGGTCGCGTTGACTTGGGTATGTCCGTTGAAGTGGCGGAAGTAGTCATCCACCACGCTCCAGTTCAGGTAAGCCAGAAGACCGCGCGCGAGATCGGGTGCGAGGCCCTGCCCGGCGGCGTGGAAGTAATTTAGGTGATTCTCAATGCCGAGCCATGTGGTGGCCGAAGGAAGGCGAGCGGGGTCGATCAGACTGGCGACGATGCGCTTGCGCTCCTCTTTTGCGGAAAAGCGCCGCACGACAACATAGGTGGCGGCGGGGACGAGCAAATCGGTCCGCTCCGGGGAAGCGGCGATGGCATTCGGCTTTTTGCCCGTGAGCTTGGGCCATACGAGCGCACCGGCCTCGAAGTGGCAGGGGTAGAGCAGGGGGTGGGCGGCGGGCTCGGGCGCTGCGCGCAGGTGCTCTCGGGCGCGAAAATCCACCACCTTGCCGGTGGAAACCTTGATGCCTAAGTCGGCGAGCGTGCCGGTGAGTTCTGCAAGGCTGGCGACGGCGGCATGCTCGCGGTCGCTGGCGGACAGGCGGATGAAGGCTTGCGGGTCCTCGGGCTGGACGATTTCAGACCACGGAAGCAGACGACTGCGGATGGTGTCGCCGAGATCACCACGGCTGGAAGACACCTCGACGGTGGCGGGCGCGGAGCCGCCGCGCTCGGCGCGGAGGATGATATTTTCCTGAAGCACGGCCTCGGCGGCGAAGGCGGCGTTGCGGGACTCGAAAACGTGGATGCGGCGCAGGGCCATGCGTGCCAGAAAATCGCGTCGGAAAGGGAGAAAATAAGGGCCGTTGCAGAAGCTGCGCGGGACAATGGCGACGAGTTCGGACTCGGGCTCGAGCAAGCGGGCAAGCAGAGCGAGGAAGCCGGCGTAAAGGTTGGTCACTTCGATCCCGACCGCGGCGAGCTGACGATGGGCGGGGGAGCCGACGGCGAGCTTGCGGTAGGGCGGGTTGACGATGGCGGCGTTAAAAGTGCGGAGCGCGGGAGCGAAGAGGGCCTGATCCAACGCGGCGGTGGTGTGGGCGATAAAGTCCTCCGAGCGCACCTCGGAGCTGAAGGCGATTCGGTGACGCGCGCAGAGTTCGGCGCATGTTTCCAGTGTGGAGCCGAGTATCTGGAGTGCGTCGGGGTCGACCTCGTAGGCGGTGACGTGGAAGGAGATTGGGCGGGGATCTTGGGCGACCAAATGACGCACCGAGGCCAAGGTGAGCGCGCCACCTCCGGCGCCAGCGTCTATCAGACGCCAGTGCTGAAGCGGGCGCTGAAAAAACGATGCGACGAAATCGGCAAGTGCGGGCGGAGTGAAAAACTGCCCGAGTTCACGTTTCTCCGCCTCGGCTTTGGGGGGAGAAAGCGTCGCGCGTTTGTCGGCGAGTGCGGGCGAAACCATGAAGGCACTTTTTTCCGATGCCGAAGGATGGCAAGGATGGGTTGCCCCAAGAACGTCAATCCATCTGGAACGCGAGGGTTGAAAAGGGGCCCAGAATGCGCCTTTTCGGCGGGTTCATGTCACTCGATACCGTCGGACAGCGTTGCGTCAGGGAACGAGAGCCCGAGCTGGGGCTGGGAATCGTCGCGGAAATCGACCGCGCGCGGGTGACGATCGAGTTTCCCGCCACGCGGGAGCGGCGCATTTACGCCCGCGGCACTCCTGTGCTGAAGCGCGTGCGTTTCGGGGTGGGGGAGAGCGTCGCGGCACGCGATGGCTCGGGCTTCGCCATCGAGGAGGTCGTCGAGGAGGGAGCGCTGCTCGTTTATGTCGGCGGCGGGAAACGGGTCCGCGAGGACGTCATCTCGGACGTGACCAGCGTGGGCTCGCCGGCGGAGCGGCTGATGTCGGGCCAGGCCGATCCTTCGGAGGTCTTCGATCTGCGGCTGCGCACCTTGCGCGCGCAGGCTCGGCTGCGTCAGTCGGAGGTGCGTGGCTTCCTCGGCGGGCGCATCGATCTGATCCCGCATCAATTTTACATCCTGCACGAGGTCTCGAACCGCCAGATCCCGCGCGTGCTGCTCGCGGACGAGGTGGGCCTGGGCAAGACGATTGAGGCCTGCTTGATCCTGCAGCGTCTGCTCACGACGGGACGCGCGAGCCGGGCGCTGATCCTCGTGCCCGAGGCCTTGATGCACCAGTGGTTCGTGGAGCTGCTGCGGCGCTTCAACCTGTGGTTCACCCTCTTCGACGAGCAGCGCTGCCTCGATTGCGAGGCGGCCGAGCCGGAGAAGAATCCGTTCCTGTCGGCTCAGCTCGGACTGGCGGCGACGACCTGGCTGGCGGGCGACGAAAAGCGCGCGGAGCAGGTCGTGGCGGCGGGCTGGGATCTGGTGATTGTGGACGAGGCGCATCATCTCGGCTGGACGCCCGGGCAGGGCGGCGAGCCGGCGATGGCGAGCGCGGAGTATGCGCTGGTGGAGAAGCTGGCGGCGAAAGCGCCGGGCTTGTTGCTGCTCACCGCGACGCCGACGCAGCTCGGGCAGGCGGGGCACTTCGCGCGGCTGCGGCTGCTCGATCCGAATCGCTACGACCACTACGAGAGCTTTCTCGAGGAGTCGGAGAACTA
>JAIXQS010000056.1 GCA_027485615.1 Verrucomicrobiaceae bacterium | reverse complement strand
CGTGGTTTCTAAACCACGGTTCCCCTCATCTTCCTTGAGGTTTAAAGTTTAAAATTTAGAGTTTCCCCATGAAAGCCTACCACGACCTCCTCACCGACGTCCTCGAAAACGGCGAGGAGCGCGGCGACCGCACCGGCACCGGCACGCTCTCGGTCTTCGGCAGACAGGCGCGCTTTGATCTGCGCAAAGGTTTCCCCTGTCTCACCACGAAAAAACTCCACCTCCGCTCCATCATCCATGAGCTCCTGTGGTTCCTGAAAGGCGAAACGAACATCGCCTATCTCAAGGAAAACGGGGTCACGATCTGGGACGAGTGGGCGGACGCATCCGGTGAACTCGGCCCCGTTTACGGGAAGCAATGGCGGCGTTGGGAAGGCAGCGGCGGCGCGGTGATCGACCAGATCGCGCTGCTTATCGACGGGCTGAAGGGCAATCCCCATTCCCGCCGCCACATCGTCTCCGCTTGGAATGTCGGCGAGGTGCCGAACATGGCGCTGCCGCCCTGCCACCTGCTGTTTCAGTTTTATGTCCACGAGCCGCGCGAAGGCGGCAAGCCCGGCCTTTCCTGCCAGCTTTACCAGCGCAGCGCGGATCTCTTCCTCGGCGTGCCGTTCAACATCGCTTCCTACGCCCTTTTCACCCACCTCGTAGCGCAGGTCTGCGGTTACGAAGCCCGCGACTTCGTCCACACCTTCGGCGATCTCCACCTTTACATGAACCACCTCGATCAGGCGAAACTCCAGCTCAGCCGCGAGCCACGCCCGCTACCCACCCTCCACCTGAACCCCGACGTAAAAGCCATCGACGGCTTCCAATTCGAAGACATTTCCCTGGAAGGCTACGATCCCCACCCCGCCATCAAAGCCCCCATCGCTGTCTGACAGAATGACCGCCCGCCCACCCATGCCCAGCCTCATCGCCATCGTCGCCATGGATCCAAACCGCCTGATCGGTCGTGACGGCACCTTGCCCTGGCATCTCCCGGAGGATCTCGCCTTTTTCAAGAAAACCACCCTCGGCCACCCCGTGCTGATGGGCAGGAAAACCTTCGAGTCCATCGGCAGACCCTTGCCGAAACGCCGCAACATCGTCCTCACCCGCGACAAAACATGGAGCCATACCGGCGTCGAGGTCATCCACAGACCGGAGGAAATCCCGCAGACGGACGGAAACATTTTCGTGATCGGCGGCGCGGAGATTTACAAGGCGCTCTCCGGCCGCATCGACGAATGGCTCGTCAGCCACGTCCACGCCGTCCACGAGGGCGATACCTACCTCGCGGAGTTCGAGCAGGATTTCCCGACGGTCGAAATCATCGAAGAGCATCCGGACTTCACCGTGAAACGCCATCTCCGCCGGTGAGCGCAAAAAATTCCGTTTCCTGCGAACCCCATTCTTGACGGGACCCCATTCCCGTGTTCCAAATCTCGCCAGATCAAAGCGATTTTCACGGAACGGTGGCTGAGTGGTCTAAAGTACTCCCTTGCTAAGGGAACGTAGGGGTGACTCTACCGAGGGTTCAAATCCCTCCCGTTCCGCCAACACCCCAGCCCGGTATTCCCGGGTTGGGGTGTTGGCGTTTCAGGCCGGGACGAGAACGCCTGCGAAGCTCCGGGTTCGAACGCAGGAGCTAGCTTCGCGAGCGAAGCATTCTTTCCGCGCAGCGCATCCGTCTCGTGACAGGAACTTGCGGGAGCGGGTGGATCGGGGGCGGGAGCCAGATCGAGGCTCAGCCTTTCGGATTAACAATCACTTCATCCACCATCACTTTCTCCTCCGCCGTCACTATCTCGATCTTGATAAAGCGGGCGGGCGTCTGCGCTTGATCGGTCAAAACCAGCACGCTCCAGGGTTTGCGTGTTTTGTCCTGAAACGCCTCTTGCGCCGGCTTGGCAACCGTGAACGCCACACCGTTGTGCCGTGAGTTAAGAACCCGGTAGCTCTTGCCATCCTCGGAAATGGAAAAGGTCATTTTCTTCGGGAAAGCCGTCACGCCCGGACTCCCCAGCAAACTGACCGCCGTGGAATCAATCGGCATGACCTCGCCGAGATCGACCACCAACTCAACCGATGCATCATTTGCAGGGAAAGCGATCCATCCTTTGCCGGTCGCTTCGGGATTGGCGAAGCGGCCGTCCAGCAGGGCTTCCATGCCCGGCTTTTTCTCATCGGCCTTGATGTTCTCAACGGACTGCTGAAAGCCCGCAGACAAAGAGGGAGTCATGTTGGACTGGCCGGAAAGGACGAAGAGGTGCTGCCCGCCTTCCGCATAGGCCTGATGGACAACTGAAGTGACGAGGGTGAACAGGATCAGGATTTTTTTGTTCATGAGTTCTGCAGCGTGAGGCCGTCCCGGAAAGTTCGACCATGGAGGGGCCAAATCAAGCTGCGGTGGCGGGGTGCAGGAAGGGGAACGGGGCGACATCGTGCCATTTATCAGTTCGCTATTGGCCCGATGCCGCCGAAGGTGTCCGGATGTCCTTAAAAAACAGGAAGCAGTTCGGCGTTTGGATGGATACGCATCACGCCACCATCGTCGGCCATGCCGATGCCACCACGGAGGAATTTTCCGTCCTGGGACACGCCAGCAACGCGGGGGCGGGAGGCAACTCCAGCGAACACACCATGCAGAACCAGGAGCGGACGCGGCAAAGCCGGTTCTTCAGGGAAATCACCAGCCACATGCCCAACGCCGACGAAATCCACGTGACCGGCACCGGCACCGTGCAGGAGCAATTCATCCATTACCTGGCCGAAACCCCGCAGTTCAAGAACACCGTCACCAGGGAATGCACCTCCAACAAGATGAGCGATGAAAAGCTCGTGGAGTTCATCAGCGGGAAGTTCAGCTAGTCCGGCTGCTCACATCCTCCAGCGATCCCAGCGGAACACGATTTCGTATCGGGCTTCCGTTTCAACGGGCCTGGGAGGTCTCATGTTTTTGTATCGCCATGGCGAGTAGCCATCCCCCTTGAGATAGCTGATCAGAATGGCGCAGTGGCGGGCTCGCCATGTCGGGATGGGTCCGGCTTCATAACCGATCAGGTAATCGCCCCGCCGTGCGGCGAACATCAGGACGTGTCCCGGTTTCAGGATGATGTCGCCCGTCCTCAGATCGTCCCACGCGATGCGATCGCTGATCCCGGGCAACTCACGGGTGTGTGTTTCGGTGCGCAGGCGGCGAGACAAGGCAGGATGACCAGCAGGGGGAATCTCATTCGATGCCACGCAGAGTTTTCTGATCCGCCAGCCATTTCCTGTCTTCCTTTGACAGGTTGCCCTCCTGCGTCCGGAAACGCTCGCCGCCGGGCTCGATGAGGATAAGCGTGCCCTTGGAGTAAGAGAAGAGCTTGGCGAAGACCTTGCGCCCGCTTTCCCCGCGCCAGTCGCGGTAGCCTTTCGCCTCCAGCCCTTTCCGCCACTTCTCGCTGGAGATTTGCGCGGCGATGGTGTTTTGCTTGATAAGGCCCCAGAAGTAATCCGCGTCGCCGCGCTTGTAGCCGCGCAAGCGCTCGATGACCTCGCCGCTGGGATTGAGCATCAGAACGGAAGGATGGCCGAGGACACGGTAGCGCTTTTTCAGGCGGCCCACGTAAGCCTTCATCTCGGTCTCACGGGTGATTTTCTCGTCGAGAGAGAGGCCGGGCTCGTCAGCCGATACGTTGGTGTCCACGCGCAGGCGGACGACGTTATCTGCCGCCCATGATTCGAATTCCGCTTTGGAAAAAAGCTCGGCGCTGAGAACCTTGCACATGGGGCTGCGGGCGGAGTCGGTGAACCAGATGAGGATGGGCTTGCCCTCGCGGGCGGCGGTCTGCCGGGCGATGGTCTCGCTCTCCTCCCACGGGCCTCTCTTGGGAGCGGCCATAAGGTTCTCCAGCATCGGTATGCCAGCGTCAGGATTGTCGGGATCCGTAAACGCGATTTCCTCCTGCGGGGTGATGTTGAGCGGCAGCATTTGCGCGTTACCGCCGGGATTCACGCGCACGCCACCACCGGCGGGCGTGCGGATCTTCGGGCCTACCCCGGGAGGTGGCATGGCTTCGTCCAGGTTGATTTCCGGTGCATCACTCCCGCAGGAAACCAGCAGGCATCCTGCGGCAAGTGCTGTGAAAAATGAGCGGGTTACATTCATGGCCTATTTCCTCAGGCGAACGGGCGTGCCGCAAGAGGAGCAGCGGAACCAATTGAAGGCCAACAGGTGCAGGCAAAGCGGGACTACAAAACCCATGCCGGGGATGCGGTGAGACTTTACATGCTTAAGAGCACCCTTCCGGGCGAAAAGCTTCTGGTTGCAGATACGGCATTTCCCGGTCAATCCCCAGAGTAGATAGCCGAGGCCGGTTAAAGGCAGCGCGATGGGGAAGGCGAGCCACCACTGCGGCACCCATGCAAAGATTTTGGGTTTCTCCTCCGACGCCAGCAGGAGAAAGGCGGAAGCAACGGCGAGCGGCAGGTTGGCCAGCAGCAACAAACTGAAAACCGCCCCGAAGCGCAGCTGCCAAGGATGGGTATGGAGGACGCCGCGGATGTATTGGCGGGATTCCGGATTCTTTCCCAAATTTGTCTGCGCAAGCGGGGCGCGGATCAAGGCGATGCGGTCTTCCTCGTGCCCGCTCTTCGAGCCCGGCACCCGGTTGCCTTTCTCTTTGGCCGGTGTGGCAGGTTGCGCTGAAAATGAGGCGAAAGCCTGGCGCGTCGATGGTTTGGAGATGAATTCCAGGTTGCCGCTCTGGCGGCGCGATGGCAGCTCCTGCTTCGGCGGCGGGGGGGTGCCGATGCGGACGTCAAGATCTCCCACATACCGGTTAAGGAAAATGCCGGCGGGCACGTCCGATACACGGAGACCATTCCCCATCATGATCTTGCCCTGGAGAGGTATCGCGCATGGCGCGAGAGCCAGCATCTCCGCCACCTCCGGGTTCGCCTCGAAGTTTACCGGTGGTTCGATTTCAGGCGAAGTGTCGGCGGCAGGCTCCACTCCCACCATTGCCATGGCTTGCGTGATCCAGCGCGAGACGGTGGCTTTACCCGGCACGCGTTTTACAAGGGAGAGCGTCTGGTTCGCGAGTTTCAATTCAGCGGCAAGATGATCGGCGTCCAGCGCCGCGAGCTCCATGACCGTGTCAATGCCACTGGCTTCGAGGAGGTGCAAGGAGGCTTCGCTGATCCCCTGGATTTCGTTGAGTTCGGGCATGGGTTATCTCAAAGCTTCGAGCATTTCGCCGAGCTGGGCGAGCTTGGTTTTCCAATCCTCCAGGCGCTCCTTCTCCTGCGCCACGACTTCCGGCGGGGCGCGATCCACGAAGGACGCAGTGCCAAGCTTGCCTTCGGATTTCGTCACCTCGATGCGCATTTTCTCGATCTCCCTGGAAATGCGGACTCGCTCTGCTTCGACATCGATCAGGCCTTCCATGGGCATGTAGGCCTCGCCAACGGGGGTGACGGCAGCGGGGGTTCCTTTCGGTGCTTCGTAGGAATCATCCACTAGAATTTCCGTGGATCCGGCGAGGAGGGCGAGGACGTTGAGTTCGTTGGAAAGCCATGCCACCGCGCCTTTCATCACGAAGCGCACATCCTTGCGGGAACCGAGGTTGTATTCCGCCTTGAGGTTGCGGAGGCGGCCGGCGGTCTCGTAGATCGCGGCGGCTTGTTTCTGCGCGGCTTCGGTTTCCGCCGCGGAAAATTCCGCGAGCAGCGGTTTCTCCGGCAGGGTCTTTCTCATCACGAACTCACCCGAAGCGACGTAGTTCATGCGCTCGGAAAGCTCCTCGGTGACGTGGGGCATGTAGGGATGCAGGAGCTGGAGGTAACGGCTCATCACGGCATCGAAGGTGCCGAGCGCGGCGGCGCGGGCTTCGGCGGTGGCGGATTCGCGGAGATCCGCTTTCACGGCTTCCAGCCACTTGTCGCAGAAATCATTCCAGAGGAATTCGTAGAGGCGCTGCGCGATCTCGCCGAAGCGGTATTCGGCGTAGATGCCATTGAGGTCTTCGGCGAGCTGGTCGAGCTTCGACATCACTTGGATGTGATAGACCGGGAGGCCTTTCACGGCGGGCAGCGGCGCGAACTCGTTGCCATCCATCTGGCGGAAACGGCAGGCGTTGTAGAGCTTGTTGGCGAAGTTGCGGCCTTCCTCGACCGTGGCCACATCGAAACGCACATCCGCTCCCACCGGCGCAATGCGCATCAGGCCGAAGCGGAGGCCATCGGCCCCGAACTTGTCCATGAGGTCGATGGGATCGGGCGAGTTGCCGAGGGATTTGCTCATCTTGCGGCCTTTGAGATCGCGGATGATCGAGGTGAAATAGACATTCTTGAACGGCAGCCCGCCGCCGAAGCGGTAGCCCGCCATGATCATGCGCGCGACCCAGAAGAAAATGATGTCGGGGCCGGTTACCAGATCCGCCGTAGGATAAAACTTTTTCAGCGTCGTTGAGTTTTCACCTACGTCACTCATCGTAGCGAACGGCCAGAGCCATGAGGAAAACCAGGTGTCCATCACGTCCTCGTCGCGGATCCAGTTTTCGGGGTCGGCGGGTGGTTCCACGCCTACATATAAATCCGGATGGGACTTATTGGACGTATGGGACGTATCGAGTGACTCCGCGTTCTTGAGTGATTCAAAGTTATCTTTCCGATACCAAACCGGGATCTGATGTCCCCACCAGAGCTGGCGGCTGATGCACCAGTCCTGGAGATTTTCCATCCAGTGGGCGTAGGTTTTCGCCCAGCGCTCGGGGCGGAACTGGATATCTCCGGAGGCCACCGCGTCCGTGGATTTCGCGATCTCCGGGTAGCGGAGGAACCACTGCATGGAAATACGCGGCTCGATCGGCACATCGGCGCGCTCGGAGTAGCCGACGTTGTTCTCGTATTCCTCGATGCCGATCAGCAGTCCCATTTCCTCCAGCTTCGCGGCGGCGGCGCGGCGCGCGACGAAGCGGTCGAGGCCATGAAACTCCGGGAGCGCGGGGCAGTTGATGGTGCCGTCGGGATGCAGCACGTCGATGATTTCCAAGCCATGCTTCTTGCCGATTTCGAAATCGACCTTGTCGTGGGCGGGGGTGATTTTCAGCGCGCCGGTGCCGAATTCCAGATCGACCATTTCATCGCCGATAATGGGGATAAGCGCTTCGGGAAACGGGCGGCGCACCATTTTCCCGATCCACTGCGCGTATTTCGGATGCTTGGGATGGACGGCGATGGCGACGTCTCCCATCAGCGTTTCCGGGCGGGTGGTGGAGATGTGGATGAACTCGCCGGGGCTTTCGGCGAGCTCGTATTTCATCGTGAAAAGCTTGGACCGCGAGGCTTTCATGATCACCTCCTCGTCGGAGAGGGCGGTGAGGGAAACGGGGCACCAGTTCACCATCCGCTTGCCGCGGTAGATCAGGCCTTCGTTGAAAAGATCCACGAAAACCTGGCTGACCCAGCGGGTGTATTCCGCGTCCATGGTGAAACGCTCGCGCGACCAATCGCAGGAGCAGCCAAGGCGTTTCAGTTGCTTGATGATGATGTCGCCGTGGGTGTTCTTGAAATCCCACACGCGCTTGAGGAACTCGTCGCGGCCGAGGTCGCGGCGGGTCTTGCCCTCCTTTTCACGAAGCTCGCGCTCCACCTTCGCCTGCGTGGCGATGCCCGCGTGGTCGGTTCCGGGGAGCCAGAGAACCTCTTTCCCCTCCTGCCTCGCGCGGCGGGCGAGGATGTCCTGGATCGCGTTGTTCAACACGTGCCCAAGGTGCAGGATGCCGGTGACATTCGGCGGCGGGATGACAATGGAATACGCTTCCTTTTCGGAATTCTCATCGGCACGGAAACAACCCGCCTCCAGCCATGCGGCATACCATTTTTCCTCCACGGCCTGCGGCTCGTAGGCTTTCGCTAACTCGGACATCGGGTTGGGATGTTCGGGGAGGGATTGCGGTTTGTCCAGCATCGGAAAGCTCTCTTGAAAGGCCAATTTCCTGCTTTCCAAGGCCGGAGCGGACAGCGAATGTCCTTACCAACGCCATGGAAACCATCGCAAGATTCTACAAGGGGGAGGATGCCTATCTGTTCCGCTCGTTTCTGGAGTCCGAGGGAGTTTCCGCGCATGTTTATGACGAATACACTCCCCAGATCCACTGGCTTTACACGCACGCGATCGGCGGAATCCGGGTGGTCGTGGGCGATGAGGATGCGGAAGCGGCGGCGGAGCTTTACAAGACTTACGAGGAAAACATGATCGCGGCACCACCTGTCGTCGGTGACGTGAAGGCCTGGCCTTTTGTGCTGCTACTCTCGATATTTCTCGGCTTTCCGTTGTATCTGTTGGGGAGGAAAAAACAGTGAGGAAGGAAGTGATGACTAACTCTCGGATATTCTGATTCGTTTTGAAAAAGGATGACCCTAGCCCACGATTTGCGGGGACGAAAACCCTCGTCCTCTCGCTCCTGCTCATCCCTCTCCTCCACGCCGCCGAAAAGCCGCGCAACATCGTTTTCATCCTCGTGGACGACCTCGGCGTGACCGATGTGAACCTCGACGGCAGCGACCCGTTTTACGAAACCCCGAACCTCGCGAAGTTCGCGAAGACCGCCGTGAATTTCACCAACGGCTACTCAAGCTGCCCCGTCTGCTCGCCGACGCGCTCCGCAATCATGACCGGCCAGAACCCCGCGCGGACGCGGAACACGGATTACTTCGGTGGTCCCAATGAGTTCATCGACGCAATCCCGGAGAACTACGACCCTGCGCGCGATTTCCTCAAATCCGGCAAGGGCAGGAATTTCCCGCTCTGGCCCGCGCCATACCTAGGCCGCCTGCCGGACGGCACCACCACCCTTGCACAGGCCTTCAGGAAACACGGCTACGCCACCTTCTTCGCCGGGAAATGGCATCTCGGGCCGGAAGGTCATTTCCCGGAAGACCACGGCTTCGACATCAACATCGGCGGCGGCAGGGGCGGTGGTCCCTACGGCGGGAAAAAGTATTTCTCCCCCTACGGCAATCCCAAGATCAAGGACGGCCCACCCGGCGAACACCTTGACGAAAGGCTTGGCCGCGAGACGGCGGCTTTCATCAAGGCGAACAAGGACAAGCCCTTCCTCGCCTACCTCTCCTTCTACGCCGTCCACACCCCGCTCATGGCTCCCGAGGCTTTGGTGAAAAAGTATGAGGCGAAGCGCAAGAAGCTGGGGCTGAAAGATGAGTTCGCGCCGGAACCTCCCCGCGAGAACCGCACCGTCCATTCCCACGCCGTTTACGCCGCCATGATCGAGTCCATGGACGCCGCTTGCGGGCAGGTGTTCGATGCCTTGGAGGAAAGCGGCCTTGCGGAAAACACGATCGTCGTCTTCACCTCCGACAACGGCGGCCTCTCCACCTCCGAAGGCTCGCCGACCACGAACCTCCCCTACCGCGCCGGAAAAGGCTGGCTCTACGAAGGCGGCATCCGCGTCCCCCTGCTCGTGCGGAACCCCGCCACCGGCCACGGCGGAAAAACCTGCGCCGAACCCGTCTATTCCACCGATTATTTCCCCACCCTCCTCGCCGCCACCGGCCATGACCTTCTCCCGGAGCAGCACAAGGATGGTGCCTCCTTCCTGCCGTTTCTCGAAAAGCCCGGCACCGCCCCCAGCGGCCGCCCGATGTTCTGGCACTACCCCCATTGGGGCAACCAGGGCGGCTCCCCCGGCACCGCCGTCCGCACCGGGAAATGGAAGCTGATCCAATGGCAGTGGCCCGAGCGCACCGAACTCTTCGACCTCGAAGCCGACCCCGGCGAGAAAACCAACCTCGCCGCCGAACAGCCCGAAATCACCGGCGACCTCACCCGCCGCATCAAGAACTTCCTAGGCGCAACCCACGCCCTCCAACCCCACAGGAATCCGGATTTCAACGGCGATTTCACGAAGTGGTGAGCGGCTGGAACCCTCTGCCCGCCTTCACCCGCGGTCTCATTGTTTCCAAGGCAGTTCTGCTGTCACCGTAACCGACCCGAGGTCGAAGATGATGCTGTCATCGGCCTGTGAGACAATCTGATCACCGCGACGCTCCAAGATATCCGGCGGAAGATCCTTCAGCGCGAAGGCCTTCATCATGCTAACGTAGGTAGCATTTGCGCTGGGGTATTGGATCGCAATCTCCACGAAATCGAGATCTTTGTCGGCATCGGATCTGAAGTATCCGTGAGAAACAGTTGCATTGTAACCATGCCCAAGCTCCGTGGAAGAAATGACGATGCGCGATGTTCCCCGGTTTTTGAAATCAAGCGCTTCCGCACCGGCGATTGTATGGGGCAAGCGCAGTTCCTCGAACGGCTTAGGACGGCAGCCGGCTATGAGAAGTGTTGCGGCGAGTATCTGAAAGACGGATTTCATTTCTTCGTGAACAGTAGATTTTTCATTGGTGCGAAGGCTATCGCAGGGGGAGAGACGGGCAAGGTCGACGGTGACGCGGCCGCCGGATCCGTGAGTGTCTTCCGTCCCGGAGGGACAGGGGGAAAGTAGCCGGGGGTGTAACCCCCGGATCGGGAATCAAAGGGGAGCCGGGCGGTGATCCGGTACCGCCACCGTTGCGCTCCGCCACCGCCCGCATCGGGCCATGCCGTTTCCGGGCATCGTCGGGTGGGGAATGGGCGGCGGCGCGGATGCCTCGCCCGGAGATTTCCATGGGTGTTGGTTCCGGGGGTTGCACCCCCGACTACTCTCGGGCCGTCCCTGCCGGGACTGAGAAGGTTCGCGCCGGAGGCGATTTCAAAAACCGGTGATTGGCTACGCCAAAAAACTTGTGCAGGCTCCGGCCATGTTGAAACTACTCATCCCCATCGCACTCATGCTTACCAATGCCGTTTCCCAAGCCGGTGGCGAATTCCGCCACATCGTCATGTTCAAGTTCAAGGACTCCGCCACGCCCGCGCAGATCGCGGCGGTCGAGAAAGCGTTCGGCGAGCTGCCCGCGAAGATCGACACGATCACCGATTACGAATGGGGCACGAGCGAGAGCGTCGAGGGCAAGAACGACGGCCTCACCCATTGCTTCTTCGTCACCTTCAAGGACAAGGCCGGGCTGGAAACCTACATCCCTCATCCCGCCCACGTCGCTTTCAAGGAAATCCTCATCCCCATCCTCGATAAGGCGCTGGTATTCGATTACACGGCGAAGGACTGATGCCCCAGGGAGGCCGCCCGTTTTTCCGCGAGGATAAGTTTGGGAATCCGCACGGAATCTGCTTGAGTCGGCGCAAATGAACCAGAAGCAGAGATTTTCACCGGCGGCCGGCTCGGTCGTGGCGGAATCGCCTGCGGGCGGTGTCTGGAACGAGCTGCTGGACAGGCAGGGCGCGGTGCGTCCCTGCTGGGCGGAGATGTCCGCGAAAATCCAGCGCTGGACGCCGGACGAGCGCCGCGCGCTTTCCGAGGAAACCGGGCGCATGCTCGACAACCTCGGCACGACCTTCAACGTCTACCGCGATGTCGGCGGCGCGGGGCAGCCTTATGAGGTTGATCCCATCCCTTTCATCATGGAGTGGCGGGAGTGGGAGATCGTCGCAAAAGGCCTGGCGCAGCGGACGCGGCTGCTGGAGGCGGTGTTGGCGGATCTCTACGGCCCGCGGCGGCTGCTCAAGGACGGCCTGGTGCCGCCGGATCTCGTCCACGCCAGCCCCGCGTTCCATCACTCCACCCGCGACATCCAACCGGTCGGCGGGAAATGGCTGATGGTCAGCGGCTGCGACCTGGTGCGGGCCGCGAACGGTGTCTGGACGGTGTTGCGCGACCACACCCACACCCCCGGCGGGCTGGGGCAGACCTTGGAAAACCGCAGCGTGGTCTCCTCGGTGTTGCCGGATCTTTTCGAGGCGGCGCGGGTGACGAAGCTGCGCCCGTTTTTCGATGCCGAGCACGCTGCGCTGCGCAATCTGGAGACATCGCGCGGCGAGGTTTCCAATGTCGTTTTCCTCACCCCCGGCTACCGCCATCCCTCCTACTTCGAGCACGCCTACAAGGCGCGGCTGCTCGGCATTTCCCTCGTCGAGGCGGCGGACCTGACCGTCCGCGAACGGCGGCTTTTCCTGAAAACCCTCGGCGGCCTGCGCCGCATCGATGGCGTACTCTGCCGGCTCGATGACGACGGGATCGATCCCCTGGAGTTCTGGACTTCGGGGCGCGGCGGTGTGCCGGGGCTGATCGAGGCATGGCGTTCGGGAAACGTGGCACTGCTCAACGCGCCGGGCGCGGGTTTCGCCGGATCCGCCGCACTGCAGGCCTTCCTGCCGCTGATCTGCCGGAAATGGTTCGGCGAGGAACTGCTGCTTCCCTTCGTGGAAAGCTGGTGGCTCGGGCAGCGGACGGTGCGCGACAAGCTGCTGCCGGATCTCAACGGATACGTGCTGCTTTCCGCTTTCGGGAAAGACCCTTTCCTGCCGGTGAAATGGGCGGATCTGAACGCCGGTTCGCGCAGGGAATGGACGGTGGCGATCCTGCAAAGGCCGTGGGATTTTGTCGTCCAGCGGGACATCGCGCCCAGCCTCGCGCCCTCGCTGCAAGGACGCAGCTTGCAGAACCGGCCGGTGATCTGGCGGGCGTTCGCGCTCAACGCCGCCGACGGCCCGGTGATCCTGCCGGGCGGCCTGGCGCGGGTGGGGAAACCGGGCGTCGCGCCGCAGCTCTGGCCGGAGCATGAGGGCTTCACCAAGGACGTCTGGCTCACGGGAAAAACCACGGGCCAAGAAACCGCCGACATCCAGCCGCCCGCCGCCCGCGACCGCCTCGGCGCGGCTCCCGAGGTGCCGAGCCGCATCGCCGAGCAGCTCTACTGGGTGGGCCGCTACGCCGAGCGCGTGGAAACCGTCACGCGAATGTTGCGTGTCACCCTGCGCTGCATCGAGGGCGAAAGCGGCCGCCGCCCGCGCGACCCCCTCGATGCCTGCCTGGGCCTCATGGACGGCGCGGGCGTGCTCGGCAAGGGCGTCGACAAACTCCGCACGGTCGCCGGGCTTTCCACCTTGATGTTCGGAAAGGATGTGCCCGGCAGCCTCACGCGGCTCGTCGATTCCCTGATCGGCAACGCGGCAAGCGCGAGGGACCGGCTTTCCGACGACACCTGGATCTGTTTCACCCAGCTCAAGGGCATCGTGGATACCGCGAGCCGCGTGCCCAGGGCGGCGGATCTGCTGCCTACGCTCGACCGCATGGTGCTCCAGCTTTCCGCATTCTCCGGCTTGCAGGCGGAAAACATGATCCGCGGGCAAGGCTGGCGTTTCCTGGAAACCGGCCGCCGCATCGAGCGCGGGCAGGTGACCCTCGGGCTGCTGCGCGCCGCCGCCTCCGGGCAGGCGATGCTCGAGCCGCTCATCGAGATCTGCGACAGCGTGATGACCTACCGGCGCCGCTACTTCTCACGGCCGGATTGGCAGGGCGTGGTGGACCTGCTTTTCTTCGACCGCAGCAACCCCCGCAGCGTCAGCTTCCAGCTCGCCGTCCTGCACACCGAGTCGGACAACTTCCCCGGCGACCGCGCCTTCGGCCTTTTCCCGCGCATCATCGCCGAGGTGAAAAAGATCGACGCCCGCCTCGCCTCCTCCGGCAAGCCCGATGCCATAGAGTTGGAGAAACTCGCCGACCAGCTCGCCGCGCTCTCCGACCTGCTCACGCAGCACTACTTCAGCCACTCGGTGCGCAGGGTTTATTGAATATGGAGAAGGGGTTTGAAGCCCCTTTCTTCCCACAACCCGCGAAACAAAATCCCCATCCTCCGCAAAGGGCTTCCAAAGCCCTTCTCCGTATTCCCACGGGCAAAAAAGCGATTTTCCTTAATCATCCCTGAATTTCCCGCCTCACAAAACAAT
Organism: Verrucomicrobiaceae bacterium; assembly: GCA_027485615.1. Taxonomy (GTDB): domain Bacteria; phylum Verrucomicrobiota; class Verrucomicrobiia; order Verrucomicrobiales; family Akkermansiaceae; genus Luteolibacter. Next base: position 48,263 of record JAIXQS010000056.1, on the reverse strand, counting down.
CTTGCACCTCAAAGAACGCGGGGGGATGCTGTCCGCGTCGAGAAACGATGGGAAACCGAGTCAACAAAAAGCGCGGCCAAGTGGAGGAGCCGAAGCAGTGGTCCAGCGAAATCGCGGGCGTGTGCTGGATGGCTGGCGGGCTGATCCTGCTCCTTTCGCAGCTTTCCTATAGCCCGGCGGATCTGCCGGATTGGCGTATGTTCGGGCTTTTCGCGGATGAGAGCGAAACGAGCGGGGACAACTGGCTCGGGCCGGCGGGGGGCATCCTCGCCTTCATGCAGATTCTCGTATTCGGCGCGGCGGGCTGGATGCTCTCGCTCAGCTTCATCTGGTTCGGCGTGATGAAACTCGCTTTCAAAGGACGGTTATGGCCGCGGATGGCGCTGGGGCAAGCGATGGCACTTGTTGCGGGCGCTGTATTCTTTCACGCAGCGGGCCTGTTTTTCATGGATTGGGTGGAACGCTGCAACCTGGAAGGCCGTCCCGGCGGGGTCATCGGCCAGGCGCTCGGCGGCTCCCTGCTGATGCCGCTGATCGGGAAACCGGGCACCATCGCGCTCGCCGCTGGCGCCTACGTGCTCGGCATGATCTGGCTCTCCGGGCAGTCGCCCGCCGGGTTCGCCAAAGGCTGCCATCGCCTGCTGAAAGCGAAAATCGACGCATGGAAAGAAAGCCGCACCGAAGCCGGGCGCGCGGCTGCGCGGGAAAAGGAACTCCTCGGGGAGCGCGAACGCCAGCGCGAGCAACGCAAGATCGAGCGCGAGATGGCCCGCCTGAAAAGCGCCGAGACCGACGAGCCCGGCCAGAAGGAACTCGCCATCCGCGAAACCCCGACCCCGCAGATCATCGACGCCTCCCAGCGCCGCGCCGCCGGAACCATGGAACCCGGCGCAAGGCCCTTCGAGCGCAAGAAACCCTCCCACCAGTCCCTTTCCATCTCCGGTTTCCAGGACTACGAGCTGCCCGGATTTGATCTGTTGGATGATGTGGAAGTGGAGGCCGAGGCCGCGAACCACGCCGAGCTGCTCGACATCCAGACCACGATCATCGAGACCCTGAAAGCTTTCGGCATCGACGTCACGCCCGGCGATATCACCCGCGGCCCGACGATCACGCGTTACGAAATCTATCCCTCCACCGGCCTGCGCGTTTCCCGCATCTCGCAGCTTGAGGCGGATATCGCCCGCGCCACCTGCGCCGAGCGCATCAACATCCTCGCACCCATCCCCGGCAAGGACACCGTCGGCATCGAGATCGCGAACTCCAGCAAGGTCGCCGTGCCGCTCCACGAGCTCCTGCACGACCCCGAGTTCCGCTACGCGAAAAAGAAAATCCCGCTCGCCCTCGGCAACGACGTTTACGGCAAAACCGTCATCGGAGACCTCGCCGCCATGCCCCACCTCCTCGTCGCGGGCGCCACGGGTTCCGGGAAATCCGTCTGCATCAACTCCATCATCGCCTCCATCCTCTTCAAGTTCGGCCCCGACGAGCTGCGCTTCATCATGGTCGATCCCAAGGTCGTGGAGATGCAGATGTACAACAAGCTCCCGCACATGGTCGTGCCGGTCGTCACCGATCCGAAAAAGACCGTCGCCGCCCTCAAGTGGGTCGTCAACGAGATGGAGAAACGCTACAAGATCTTCGCGAAAGAGGGCGTGCGGAACTTCGACGGTTTCAACAACCGCCCCCGCGCGGAAAAGGAAGCCGCCGCCGTGATCCCGGAAGCCGAGGAACCGGAAACCGACCTCGACGAGATCGAGGCCATCGCCGCCGCGCTGGAGGACGGCGATCTCGGCCCCGAGGCGGATTTCGAGGAACTGGAGATCGAGGAGGATGAAATCCCCGACCGTTTCCCCTACATCGTCGTGCTCATCGACGAGCTCGCCGACCTGATGCAGACCGCCCCGGCGGATGTGGAAATGTGCATCGCCCGCATCGCGCAGAAAGCCCGCGCGGCCGGCATCCATCGCATCATCGCCACCCAGACGCCCCGCGCCGATGTGGTCACCGGCATCATCAAGGCGAACATCCCCAGCCGCATCGCGTTCCAGGTTTCCTCCGCGCTCGACTCCCGCGTCATCCTCGACACCAAAGGCGCCGACAAACTCGTAGGCAAAGGCGACATGCTCTACCTCCCGCCCGGCTCCGCGAAACTGGAGCGCGCCCAGGGCGCTTTCGTCTCCGACGAGGAGGTCGAGCGCATCGTCGCCCACTGCGCCAAGCAGGCGAAGCCGAACTACGAAAAAGACATCCGCGAAACGATCGACGCCGCCGGCTCCGACGAGGACGACGATGTCTCCGACGCCGACGAGGAGCTCATCATCAAGTGCATCGAGGTCGCCCGCCAGGAGCAGAAATGCAGCACCTCGCTCCTCCAGCGCCGCCTCCGCCTCGGCTATACCCGCGCCGCCCGCATGGTCGATATCCTCGAGCAGCGCGGCGTCGTCGGTCCCGGCGATGGTGCGAAGCCGCGCGAGGTTTTCCTGAAGTGAAAAATCCCATTTCCATTTCCGTAACGCGGCCCCAACATCCGCCCGCATGCTTCCCATTCTCATCACAGGAAAGTCCGGCCGTATGGGCCTGGCCGTCGCCGAGGCCACCATGGCGAACCCGGACACCGTCATCGCCGCAACGCACGACGCAGGCGAGGATCTCGATGCGGCGCTGAAAGCCGCGAAGTGCGTGATCGATTTCACGATGCATAGCTTTTCCACCAGCCTCGTGGAGGCGGCGCTGCGCCATGGCGTTCCGATCGTGATGGGCACCACCGGCCACACCGATGCCGAACTGGAGGTGATCCGTGCCGCCTCGCGGGAAATCCCCATCGTCCACGCGCCGAACTTTTCCGTCGGTGTGAATACCCTTTTCTGGCTCACGCAGCAGGCGGCGCGCATCCTCAAGCAGGACACTTTTGACATCGAGGTCTCGGAAATGCACCACCGGCACAAGATCGACGCGCCCTCCGGCACGGCGCGGCGGCTGTTGGAAATCCTCAACGAGGAAACCGCCACGTCCTATACGGACGACATCGCCCACGGGCGTTTCGGAAACATCGGCCCGCGGAAACCGCGCGAGATCGGGATGCACACGCTGCGCGGCGGTGATGTCGTCGGCGACCACACGGTGATGTTCGCGGCCGACGGCGAGCGCGTGGAACTCACCCACAAGGCCTCCTCCCGCATGACCTTCGCGTCCGGAGCGGTCCGCGCCGCGCTATGGCTGGTGGACAAGCCGCCCGGCCTCTACGACATGCAGGACGTGCTCGGCCTGAAATGATTTCCCCACACCCCTGCATGAAACGCCTGATTCCCCTTTCCCTCTGCCTCGCGCTGTTTTCCTGTGAGCAAAAACCGCAAGCCGTCATCGATGATTCGGGGTTGGCCATAGCCCCCGGAAAGGAGGCGTCAGTCGACCTCACGAAATCCGTGTTGCGCATCAACTCGACCAGCCAATCCTGGAACCCGGGGCAGCCATGGGAAAAAACCCCGCCGTCCAACCTCCGCTCGCTGGGAGCCATCGTCGCGCCGGGGCAGGTGCTGACCACCGGGGAAATGGTCGCCGACGCCACTTACCTTGAGTTGGAATCGACCGACGGTTCGCGGACGGCGCAGGCGAAGATCCTCGCCGTGGATTATGAGGCGAACCTCGCCCTGCTCACCGTGAAATCCGACGGCGACCGCGAAGCGTTTTTCAAGGATACTACACCGCTCGTGCTCGCCGAGCCGCCGGTGATCGGGCATACGCTCGGGATTTTCCAGGTGGAGGACAACGGCACCACCCTGCTGACCAACGGCACCCTGCAATCCGTGGATGTGGCCGAGAGTTTCCTGCCGGGCCAAAGTTTCCTGACCTACATGGTGAAGGCCTCCATGCAGAGCGCGGCGAACAGCTTCACCCTGCCGGTGATCCGCGAAGGCGCGCTATCCGGCATCCTGTTGAGCTACGACTCGAAGGATCAGATCTCCGATGTCCTCTCCGTGGACGTGATCTCGCGGTTCCTGGCCAACGCGCAGGACGGGGCGTATGAGGGCTTCCCCTCGCTAGGCGTCGCCGCCTCGCGGACGGAGGATCCGTCGTTCCGGAAATTCCTCAAGCTCCAGCCCGAGCAGGGCGGCCTCTACATCGGGAAAGTCCGCACGGGCGGCTCGGCGGACTTGGGCGGCGTGAAAGTCGGCGACGTGCTCCTGAGCGTGGCCGGACACGCCATCGATAACCGCGGCTATTACATTCATCCGCACTACGGCTCGCTGTTCTGGGGCCACATCGTGCGCGGCGAGAAATCCGCCGGCGAGGAGATCGTTCTCGGCATCCTGCGCGGCGGCGAACCGATGGAAATCAACGTGACCCTCACCCGCGAGGAGCCGATGGATCGGCTCGTGCCCAGTTACCAGTTCGACCGCGCGCCGAACTTCCTCGTGAAAGGCGGCTTCATTTTCCAGGAACTCACCCGCCCCGTGCTCGAGGCATTCGGTGAGGATTGGTCAACCCGCGCTCCGCTCAACCTGCTCGACGCCTACGAGAACCCCGAGAAATTCGAGGGCACGGCCAAGCGCGTCATTTTCCTCAGCGGGGCCATCCCCACCCCCGCCACCGTCGGCTACGAGCCCCTGCGCCACCTCATCGTGAAAAAGGTCAACGGCGTGGACATCACCAGCATGAAGGCACTCATCGCGGCCTTCGAAAAGGAGGACGAAAACAACCTGCACTCCATCGAGTTCATGGAGGAGGACTTCACCGTCTACCTGGACGAAAACATCTCCACCTCCGTGGACAGCACCCTCCTCCAGCGCGGACTGAATCGGCTTTCCAGGGCGGAGTGAGCTCTTAGTGAAGATGTAGGCACAGGATGTACCTACGACGAACTGGGACTGCAAATCCCAGCCACGTTTTGCGGCCTTTCTTGCACCCTCTTTCTTGAAGGTTGAAATTTGAAATTTGAAATTTAGCCTCTGTCCCATGGAAACCTCCCTCATCATCGATCTCCCCTCCCTCCCCGAAGAGGGCAAGGCTTTCTCCGGCGAGCTGGACGGAAGCATTTTCGGCCTCCCTGAAGGCGATGCGCGCGCCGTCGGCCCGTTGGCCTACGATCTCTGGGCGCAGCGCTTCGAAACCGAGCTTCTGCTCACCGGCGCCCTGTCCGCCCCCTTCGAGTTCACCTGCGTTGTCACCCTGAAACCCTTCGTGAAAACGATCCACCTCGGACAGATCGCCGTTTCCGTGGAAATCGGCAACGCTTCCGGCCTGGACATCACCGACGGGCTCCGCGAGGAGATTCTCATCGAGTTTCCCACCGACCCCCGTTGCGACGAGGGCGACGTCCCGGAACCCTGTGAAATCGATCCGCGATATTTAGCGGTGGACAAGCCACCTGAAGATGAAGTAAGTCCTCCGCCCCGCGACGGGGGCGACGACCGCTGGTCAGCCCTCAACGATCTCACGGGTCTCAACGATCAACCTAAATAGAACACGACCATGGCCGTACCAAAACGCCGTCAATCCAAGAGCCGCGCAAAAATGCGCCGCGGCGCAAACCGCTGGAAAGCACCGATCTTCAGTGCTTGCTCCGATTGCGGAGCAACGATCCCCTCCCACATCGCATGCCCGTCATGCGGCACCTACCGCGGACGCAAAGTCCTCGAGGTGGAGGCGTTCTGATTTGAATTCCCGAAGGAATTGCGCAAGACCCCCCGCCGGATTGCTGGCGTGGGTTTTTCTTCGTACCCGGAATCCAATCCACCTCAGAAACCACTTCCAAATCTAAATGAAGGTCGCACTTGATGCCATGGGCGGCGACAACGCCCCGCAGGTCAACATCGCCGGAGCCATCGAAGCCCTGCGGAACTACCCGAAGCTCAACCATCTGTTTCTGGTAGGCGACGAGGCAATCCTACGCCGCGAAGCCGTGGCCCACGGCCTCAATCTCACCGACCGGCGCGTGAGCATCGTGCATGCCCCGGAGGTGGTCGGCATGGCCGAGCCGGGCGCGAAATCCGTCCGCCGCAAGAAACTCTCCTCGATCAGCGTCGCCATGGATCTCGTCAAGGACGGTCAGGCGGACGCCTTCGTCTCGGCCGGTAACACCGGCGCCGCCGTGGCCGCCGCGACGCTCAAGCTACGCTGCCTCAAGGGCGTTGACCGCGCCGGGATCGCCTCGCCGCTGCCCAACGAGCATGGCATCTGCAACATCCTCGACGCCGGCGCGAACCCGGAATCCAAGCCGGAGCATCTCGTCGCCTACGCGATCATGGGCACCGCTTACGCCAAATACGTTCTTGGAGTGAAAAACCCCAAGGTCGGTCTCATGTCGAACGGCGAAGAGGATGAAAAGGGCACCGCGTTCACCAAGGAAACCTTCAAGCTGCTGAAGGCCACTCCGGGCATCCATTTCATCGGTAACGTGGAGGGACACGACCTTTTCGAAACGCAGCTCGACATCGTCCTATGCGACGGTTTCGTGGGAAACATTGTCCTCAAGAGCGTCGAGGCAACCGCGAAGGCGGTGTCGAAGTGGCTCAAGACAGAGATCAAGGAAACCCCCCTCCGCATGGCCGGTGCGTTGCTCGCCCAAGGGGCATTCAAGGCGCTCAAGGCGAAAAGCAGCTACGAAACCTACGGCGGCAGCCCGCTGCTCGGCGTAAACGGCGTGGTCATCATCGCCCACGGCTCATCGACCGGACTCGCCGTCCAGAACGCGATCCGTGTCGCGGTGGAGACGGTCGAGCACAAGATCAACCCCCGCATCGAGGAAGCCATGGCCACCCTGCAGGACGCGGCGGTCCCTCACCTCCCCTCGCTGGAGTAGTAGCCGGAGTTCGGATACTGCGTCTCCGGACCATCCCACCAGCGCGAGCGCTCCGCAGGCCTGCTTCCCCATTGCGAGGGCAAACGCAGATCCGCATTTCCGCCCGACTCCCGCCGTCCCTCCCGAGAGCTTTCCGGCAACTCCACCGGCCCGCATGCGGCCATTGCCAAAGCCGCGATTCCAATCAATCCGGTTCTTGTTTTCATTTTCTACCCTACGACGCGAAGCGACCCGATCTTTGTGGATTCGTGGCCATCAATAGTTGGCGGGATGAAGGCTGGGAAACCGCGCTTAGGAAGCGTTAGGCCGTTACCGGTTTCTCAGCTTTCGCGTTGGCTCTCTCTTCCATCAGTCCGCCGATGAAGAGCAGCACGGCGGCGATGCAGATGCAGGAATCCGCGACGTTGAAGGTGGGCCACCAGCCCTCGCTGCGCGGCATGATCTTTTCAAAGTACGGCAGTTTTACGGAGATGAAATCGACGACGTATCCCTGCGAGAGCCGCTCCCAAAACGATCCGTCGCTCATATCCTCCAACAGAAAGCCCTGCACGAGCCGGTCGGTGAGGTTTCCGAAAATCCCGCACAGCAGCAGGGCGACGGCGAACTTCGAAAGGATATGACCGAAAGCTCCCTTTTTCCAAAACACCCGGATCATCACGAGTGCGATGAAAGGAACGATCAAAAACACAACAGGAGCCCAACTGGTGCCGTTGCCAAGACCGAAAGCCACACCTTGGTTGTGAACCCGGATCCATCGAAACCAATCACCAATCAGCCACCAGACATGGGCATCATCAGACCAGGGCGGAGCGAAATTAGCCACCGTCCACGCCTTCGTCGCTTGGTCGAGGATGTAGAGCGGGAGAGATAGAAAGAGAATCAGCTTGGGCAGCGTCATGGCTTAGGGGGTAAGGCGGATATCACATCCTCGCAACGTTGGCATAAGCCGGATGCGAGCACCGGTTCGTGTTTGCGGCAGCGTGGGCACAGCGGGAGTTCGGTCTTTTTGGCGGTGGCGGCAAGATCCGTGCCGGTGGTGGCGGTGAGCTCCGCGATGATGAAGAATTCGGTGGCGAAGTCGCGGTCGTTCAGTTTTTCGAGAAGATGCGCGTCGGACTCGGGCAGAGTAAGATCCACGGCGGCCTCGTTGTTGCGGGTGAATTCCTTGGCTTGGATCCGCGCTTCGATGGCGGTTTGGATCACGGCTTTGATTTGGAAAAGACGATCCACATCCTTGCTGACCTGGCTGGGCGCGAAGGCGGGATCGGCTTTCGGGAAATCCTGTTCGTGGACGCTGCCTTCCATGAAACCGGCATGCTCCCATGCCTCATCCGCCGTGAAGGCGAGGATGGGCGCAAGGAGCTTGGTGATGCTACTAAAGATCTCGTACATCGCGGCCTGCGATGCCAGGCGGCGGGGGGAATCCGGGGCGTCGCAATACATGCGGTCTTTCAGCGCATCAATGTAGATGGCGGAAAGGTCGGTGGTGCAGAACTGGTTGATCGCGTTGAAGACTTTGCGGAATTCGTAGGATTCGTAGGCGGCTAGGCACTCTTTGATGACTTCGTGGAGGCGCTCGAGTATCCAGCGGTCGAGAAGAGGGATTGATGATTGTTGATTGATTATTGAGGATTGGGGATCGTAGCCGTCGAGATTTCCTAACAGAATCCTTAGCGTGTTGCGCAGGCGGCGGTAGGGCTCGGCGACTTGTTTGAAGAGATCCTCGCCGAAGGGGACTTCGTTCTGCCAATCGACGCTGGAGACCCAGAGCCGGACGATGTCGGCACCGTATTGGTTGTAGAAGTAGGCGGCGTCGGTGGGCTTGCCGCCTTTTCCGGCGTCGGATTTCGCGAGCTTCTTCTTATCCTTGTCCACGACGAATCCGTGGGTCATCACGGTCTTGTAAGGCGCGTGGCCGCGGAAGGCGGTGGAGAGCATGAGCGAGCTTTGGAACCAACCGCGGTGCTGGTCGGTGGCTTCGAGGTAAAGATCGGCGGGGCAATGGAGCTCGGGATGCGTGTCGAGCACGGCGGCGTGGGAGCAGCCGGAGTCGATCCAGACATCGAGCGTGTCCCTGCCCTTTTTCAAACCGGCAGGAAGGCCGAGCTTGGCGGCGAGCTCGTCGTCGGAAGTTTCGAACCAGACGTTCGTGCCTTCTTTTTCGACAAGATCCGCGACCTTGTTCGCGAGCTCGGCGGAGAGGATTGCTTTGTTGTTTTCATCGAAGAAAACGGGAAGCGGAACGCCCCAGGTGCGCTGGCGGGAGATGCACCAATCGGGACGCGACTCGACGGTGCCGTAGATGCGGTTGCGGCCCCAGGCGGGCATCCATTTCACCCTGTCGATCTCCTCCAGCGCCTGGCCGCGCAGGGTTTCCAGCGAGATGAAGAACTGCTCGACGGCGCGGAAAATGATCGGCGTTTTCGAGCGCCAGCAATGAGGATACGAATGTCTGTATTCCTCCTGGCCGAGCAGATGGCCGCTTTCGCCGAGGATCTCGATGATGCGCCCGTTCGATTTGAAAACGTGCATGCCGACGAGTTCCGCGAGCCCGACCTCCTCGGTGAAAAGCCCTTCGTCATCGACGGGCGAGAGCACGCCCAGGCCGTTCTGCTGGCCGGCGACGTAGTCGTCCGCGCCGTGGCCCGGGGCGATGTGGACGGCTCCGGTTCCCGTTTCCGTGGTGACGAAATTCGCGAGGATGACCTTCGAGGTGCGGTCGAGAAAGGGGTGTTTCGCTTCGGCGCCTTCGAGTTCCTTGCCTTTGATTTCGGAGAGGGACTCAGTCAGAGCGAGGCCGGTTTTTTCCGTGAACGCCTCGATGAGTTCGCGGACGATCACGTAGGTTTCGCCGTTGGAAAACTTTCCGACGATGTAGGTGAATTCGGGATGCAGGGCGATGCCGAGGTTGGCGGGAAGAGTCCATGGCGTGGTGGTCCAGATGACCATGGAGGCATCCGGGGCGGACTGAAGTCCGCGCTCCAATTTGAATTTCACGAAGACGGCCGGCGAAACCTTGTCCGCGTATTCCACCTCCGCCTCCGCGAGCGCGGTTTGCGCGCCGTAAGACCACTGCACAGGCTTCTTGGATTGGTAGATCGAGCCGTTTTCAACGAGCTTCGCGAAGACGCGGAGGATGCTCGCCTCGTAGGCGGGATCCATGGTGAGGTAGGGTTTTTCCCAATCCCCGAAGACCCCGAGGCGGCGGAAAGAGGCGCGCTGGATATCGATGAAACCGGAGGCGAACTCCGCGCAGCGGCGGCGGATCTCGGCGGGCTCGAGACCGGCGGCCTGTTTCACGACCTTGAACTCGATGGGTAGCCCGTGGCAGTCCCAACCGGGGACGAAGGGCGCGTGAAAACCGGCCATGGTCTTCGATTTCACCACCATGTCCTTGAGCAGCTTGTTGAGCGCCGTGCCCATATGGACGTCGCCGTTGGCGAAAGGCGGGCCGTCGTGCAGGATGAAATCGGGTGCGCCCGAAGCCTTGCGGGCGGCGGTGATTTTCGCGTAGAGGCCGGACTTTTCCCAAATCGCGAGACGCTGCGGCTCGTTTTGCACAAGATCCCCGCGCATCGGGAATCCCGTCTGGGGCAGGGTCAGCGTGTCTTTGTAATTCGGGGCGTTGCTCATGGCGGGCGCGGAAGCTAGCAACCGCCTAGCGTGGGGTCAACCCCGTGGGAGGATCGGAAATTTCAAGGAAGAGGGAGATTGGAAATCGGGATTGTCGGGGCGTTGATCTGACTTTAACATGCCAGCCTTCCCGTGTTGAGCGGGTCTCATCTAAAAAACGATTTCATGGGCATATTCAAGAAACCACTGCTGCGCGGGCAGCAGAAACGCGACGACATGCCGGAAGGCCTGTGGGTCAAGTGCCCGGAATGCGGCGCCTTGATCCACACCCTTGAGCTGAAGCAGAACCTCCACGTCTGCCCGCCCTGCGGCCACCATTTCCTGTTGGATTCCACCGACCGAATTTTCCTCTTGGCCGATCCAGGGACTTTTGAGGAAACCGAGGCCGGGCTCTACTCCGCGAACCCGCTCGGCTTCGCAGGATACGACGTAAAGATTCAGGCTCTCCGCGAAAAGACGCGGATGAACGACGCGGTCGTCACCGGACGGCTCGTGATCCACGGCAAGCCTGCCATGATCGCGGTGATGGATTTCAAGTTCTTCGCGGGATCGATGGGCTCGGTGGTCGGGGAAAAAATCACCCGCGCCATCGAGACGGCCATCGCGGAGAAGCGGGGCGTGATCATCATTTCCGCCTCCTCCGGCGCACGGATGCAGGAGGGCATGCTCTCCTTGATGCAGATGGCGAAAACCTGCGGCGCATTGGCGAGGCTGAGCGAGGCGGGCTTGCCTTTCATCTCCGTCCTCACCCACCCGACCACCGGCGGCGTCACCGCGTCCTTCGCGACGATCGGCGACATCAACATCGCGGAGCCGAAGTGCATGATCGGCTTCGCCGGCCCGCGGGTGGTGAAGGAAACGACGCACCAGAACCTCCCTCCCGGTTTCCAAACCGCCGAGTTCATGCTCGAGCACGGCCTCATCGACGCCATCGTGACCCGCCACCAGATGCGCGACCGCATCGGCAAGCTGCTCAACTTCATGATGAAGTGAGCGGCTGGCTGCCGATCACCGCAAGGAACCGTGTGGCGCTGGGCATGTTCGCGCTCTCCGCCGCGCTGTTCGTTTTCAAGAACGAGCTGGCGCTGCGGGAGGAAAGGGGCAGGCCGCAGGCGGGGTGAGGAACAGCCTTGCGGCGAATCATCGATTACGCTCAAGAAATCTCTTTACAAACCCGCCCGGTTTCCTAGTTTCCCCGCCCCGCCGCCGAGATGGCGGCTCCAATTCCAACCGACTTCACGCCATGAGAGTTCTTTCTTCACTTGCCTCCGCCAAACGCCGCCACGCCGACTGCCAGGTCGTCAGCCGCAAGGGCACCAAATACGTGATCTGCAAATCCAACCCCAAGTTCAAGGCCCGCCAAGGCGCGACGAAGGGCACACGCCTCTCCAAGAAGGGCGTGAAATAAATTTTCCGGCCTGGTTTTTCATTGTTTCATTCAGGTTTGAAGGGGGTAATCCGTCAGGATTGCCCCCTTTTTTGTGCCCGTGATCAGCGTCCGTAGCCCCTGACGCCTTCGCGGATGCGGATGGGAACAACGACTGACGGGGTGCGGAGAAACAGGCTTCGCGATCGCGGAGCGGCTCAGCGTTGCGGCGCATCACCGGCCAGCAGGGCGTCCACCGTGAGCTCCGCGAACGATCCCGGCAGGCCGGTATATTCGATTTTCCCCTCCGGCCCGATGATGAGCACGGCGGGGCGGACGGCGACGCGGTATTCTTTCGCGAGCTTGTCCTCGGGGTCGATGATGTTGTTCCAGCGGATCGAGCCATCCGCCTGAAGCTCGCGGATCCGGCCGAGCGCTTCGGGCGTGACACCCACGATGGCGACCGGTTTGTCGGCGTATTTCAAAGTCATCTGGTTCGTGAGGCCGATCATCTTGTCGGTCTCCGGGGACTTTGCGTCCCAGAAAAGCAGAACCACGGTTTTTCCGCGCAATCCGGAAAGCTGCACCACGCGGCCGGCGACATCCATGCCGCTGAAGTCGGGCGCGATGCGGCCCTTGGCGAGGTGGCGAATCACGTAAAGCTCGTCGGTGACAATGTCCGCCACGCTCCTGCCGCCGATATCCTGCTCGGAGGACATGATGATCGCCTGGCGCAGGTAGGTGAGGCGCTTTTTCATCACCTCCGGCGCGTCGCCTAGGTTTTTCAACAGCATGGAGGCACCCAGTGCAGCGATGCCCTTGGTGGCCTCGTCGGGGTTATCCGCCATGATTTTTTCCAAAAGCGGCAGGCTCTTCGGGTCGCCGCTGTCCGCGAGGGCGATGCTGAATGGCGCGATGCCCGGCTTTGCGATGTGGTTCCGGGTAAAGGCTTCGAGAATGCGTTTCCTTTCTTCGGAAAAGGCGGTGCCGGTGTTACCGTCCGCGCCGACGACGGTGAGGTTGCGGGTGAGGTCCAGGAAAAAGGCGGCGTAGGGAATCGTCCAATCCTCCTTGAGCGACGGCGCGATCTGTTGCCAAAGCCCTGCGGCGGAGGCGGAGGGATCGGGCCGGCTCACCATGAGTTTCTCGCGCTCCGCGGGATCGGCGGCCATTTTCATTTTCAGCCCCCATGTTTCCGCCGCGAGCTCGAAGCCCCGCTTGATCCGCTGCGCCTCAGCGGGCGAGGCCTCGGCGTGGAGTGCAAAAAGGAGAAGGAAAAGCGAAGCGATCTTGGGCATGGTCGTGCGGGAACTCGGTGGAAACGGGTGCCAGTATCACCGGCGCGGGGATTTCTTCAATGGCGGATGTGGGTTGCGTGCACCCCGCTTTCCGCGAATCAAATTGACCCCCCTGTGGAATCCGTTTGGAGTGTCCGGGATGTCAAACGACTCCGCCCACGCTAGTTCCGCAGGCTCCGCGATGGCGCTTCGCCTCTCGGTGATGATGTTCCTCCAGTTTTTTGTATGGGGGTCGTGGTTCGTCACCCTCTGGCTCGTCCTCGGCACGAACAACCTGGCCTCGATCATCGGCGATTCCTACACCACGGCTCCACTCGCGGCAATCATCGCGCCGCTGTTCCTCGGGCTGGTGGCGGATCGGTTTTTCCCTTCGGAAAAGGTCATGGGCACGCTCCTGCTGATCGGCAGCGGGCTGATGCTGCTGGGGCCGGGCGCGGTGGCGGCGGGTAACGGCACGCTGGTCTTCTGGCTCTTTCTCGGCCACATGCTTTGCTACATGCCCACACTCGGGTTGGGAAACACCATCGTTTTCAGCAACGTGCCCAGCGAGGTTTTCCCGAAAGTCCGCGTGTGGGGCACGATCGGCTGGATCGCGGCCGGCCTTGTCGCGGGCTTTCTCGGATGGTCGGGCAGCGTGAACCTGTTCTGGATGGCCGGCGGGGTCTCGCTGCTCCTCGGCGCCTACTGCTTCACCCTGCCGCACACGCCTCCACCCTTGGCCGGCAAGCCGCTCGACATACGCTCGGTGCTCATGCTCGACGCTTTCAAATTGCTGACGAAGCCCAGTTTCCTCGTCTTCATCATCTGCTCCACGCTGATCTGTATCCCGCTCGCATACTATTTCGCGAACACCTCCGGCTTCCTTTTCAACATGGGCTTCGAGCAACCGGCCTCCGCCATGACCATCGGCCAGATGTCGGAAATTTTCTTCATGCTCCTCATCCCCTTTTTCTTCCGTAAACTCGGCGTGAAATGGATGATCCTGATCGGCATGGCCGCATGGGTGCTGCGCTACCTGCTTTTCTCCTACGGTGCATCGGAGCAGGTCGTCTGGATGCTCTTCGCCGGGATCGCGCTTCACGGGATCTGCTACGATTTCTTTTTTGTCACCGGTTTCATGTATGCCGACCGCGCCGCGCCGAAGGAAATCCGCGGCCAGGTGCAGAGCATGCTGGTGTTCTTCACGCAGGGCGTGGGGATGTTCATCGGCTTCAAGTTCGCCGACCACCAGCTCGCCGATGTGCGTGAACCGGCCGGGGCGCTCACCGCCGCCATCGGCGCGGAGCGCGGCGAGCAGACTCTCTCCTTCGCGCAGCAGCTCGGGAAAATGTTCGCGGTGAACATACCGGAGGGGGTCAATCCCGCGCTGATCTCAAAAGCCTCGGATCTTTGGAAAAGCTACTGGATGTTGCCCGCCCTGATGGCCGTGGCGGTGTCCATTCTCTTCTTCCTCGCCTTCTGGGATCGCAGCCGCGAAAACGCGGAGGACGCTTCCTGATCCATCTCACCCATTTCCCCACATGTCATCACCCATCCGCATCCTCTGCGCCGGAGCCGGTCACATGGGCCGCTCCCACGCCCTCGCTTACCACCAGCTGCCCGGCTTTGAAATCTGCGGCCTTGTCACCCGCTCGCCGGAAGGCCGTGAAAAGCTGAACCGCGAGTTCGGCTCCGATTACCCGGGTTTCTCGGATTTCCACGAAGCCCTTGCCGCCACGAAACCCGACGCCGTCTCCATCTCCACCTACATCGAGACCCATGCGCCCTACGCCCTCGCGGCCATCGCGGCAGGCTGCCATGTGTTCATCGAGAAACCCCTCGCGGAAACCGTCGCGAAAGCGCAGGAAGTCGTGGATGCCGCCAAGGCCACGAACCGCAAGCTCGTGATCGGCTACATTCTCCGCCATCACCCAAGCTGGAACCGCTTCACCGAGATCGCCCAAGGCCTCGGCAAGCCGCTGGTCATGCGCATGAACCTCAACCAGCAATCCTCCGGCTCCGAGTGGAAAACCCACCTCGCGCTGATGTCCTCGGTTTCCCCCGTGGTCGATTGCGGCGTGCATTACGTCGATGTCATGTGCCGCATGACCGGCTCCAAGCCCGTCCGCGTCTCCGGCATCGGCGCGCGGCTCAGCGATGAGCTTCCCGAGGGAAAAATCAACTACGCCCACCTCCAGGTCTCCTTCGAGGACGGCTCGGTCGGCTGGTATGAGGCCGGTTGGGGCCCGATGATGAGCGAGACCGCGTTTTTCGTGAAAGACGTCGTCGGCCCCAAGGGCAGCGCCTCCATCATCGCCGGAGAATCCGCCGCCCGCGGCCAGAGCGCGAACGTGGACGCCCACACCGGCACCCAGAACATCCTCATCCACCACTCCACCCTCACGCCCGAGGGCACTTTTGCCAAAGCGGATGAGGAAATCGCCCTCGTCGGCGAGCCGGATCACGACGGCCTCTGCCGCCTTGAACAGGAATTTTTCCTCGCTGCCATCCTCAACGACAACGACCTCACCGCCCACATGGAAGACGCCATCACCTCCATGCGTATCGTCGAGGCGGCAGACGAAAGCTTCCGCACCGGTAAAACCATCGACCTTTGATCATCCCCCATGAAAGCCACCGTCATCATCACTCTCCTCGCCCTCAGCGCCCTCGCTCCCGGGCTGGAAATCGAGAAATTCCGCCCGCTCTTCAACGGCAAGGATCTCACCGGCTGGACGGGCGAGGGATACGTCGTCGAGGATGGCTGCATCGTCTGCACGCCGGACGGCAAAAACCTCGTCACCGATGCCACCTTCGCCGCCTACGTCCTCGATTTCGATTTCAAACTGGAACCCGGCACCAACAACGGCCTCGGCATCCATTATCCCGGCCATGGCGATGGAGCATACACCGGCATGGAGCTCCAGATTCTCGACAACCACGCGGACAAATGGAAAGACCTCAAGGACTACCAATACCATGGCTCGCTTTACACCCTTCTCCCCGCCAAAAAGGAGGGGCTCAAGCCCGCCGGGGAGTGGAATAACCAACGCGTCATTGTGTTCGACTCGATGGTGAAGGTCGCCCTCAACGGCAATCCGATCCTGGATGCGAACCTCGACGAGCTTTCCGAAAAGCACCCGGATCATGAGGGCGTGAAACGCCGCTCCGGCCAGATCGCTTTCCTCGGCCACGGTGACAGGATTTCCTTCCGCAACATCAACATCTACGAGCTTCACCCCCTCGCGAATGAAAAGGGCGCCAAGGCGGCGGGCTACACGCAGATCTTCAACGGTGATGATCTCGCCGGTTGGAAATACAAATCCACAGGGGAGCATAACTGGTACGCCTCGAACGGCATCCTCAAGCACACCGGGAAACCGGGAGAAACCAAAGACCTCTGGACGGAGGAGAACTACAAGGATTTCACCCTGTTGTTCGACTGGCGCTGGGCGGAGGTCGGCGGGAAAAAGGCGCAACCGGTCGTCCTCCCGGATGGCACGGAGAAACTGGGTCCCGATGGGAAAAAGGAACTCGTCGAGATCGATGAGCTCGACAGCGGCATTTACCTGCGCGGCGACAGCAAGTGCCAGATCAACCTCTGGAACTGGAACTGCGGCTCCGGCGAAATCTACGGATACCGCACCGATCCGAAACAAAGCCCTGAGTCGAAGGCCGCATATACCCCGAAGCAGAAGGCGGATTTCCCTGTCGGCCAATGGAACCGCACCATGATCACCGTCAAAGGCCAACAGGTCAGCGTTACCATGAACGGCCGCAGCCTGATCGAAAACGCCATCCTGGACGGTATGCCCGCCGAAGGCCCCATCGGCCTCCAGCACCACGGCCAGGCCATCGACTTCGCCAACATCTGGGTGAAACGCGATTAGCCCGGGGAGCGGCGGGAATGTTTTCCGAACGGACGGCAAACAAGATGCATCAGCCCACCCCTGCCGACCACCGGGTTTCCATGGTTATCCCAACCACAAGCCCTTGATCGACGTTTGCCGCCGCTTCCTTGAGGATAGCTGCACTCGCCCATCGTTTGACCCGAAATGAACAGGCGCATCCTCATTTTCTGCGTGGCGGCGCTTCTCGGGGTTTTCATTTCCGTCACGCTTCTGGGGAAAAGAATCCTCCCGGGCGCTCCCATTCACAAAGCATGGATCGTTCCGCTTGGATCAACGGGTTGGCAGTATGTGATGATGGACATGGCCGAGGAAGGGCTTACCAGAAGTGCGCCGACAGACATGCTTGGGAATCCGGATGGTGTGTCTGTTTCGACCTGGCACACGGGCCGGGTGTATCTGCACTACACGAATCCTCACGACAGCGGGCGTGACGTCTCTTTCGCCATCAGCAAGTAATGGAGAGTGTTGCATTCAGCGCCCGGAGAAAAATTGCCTATGACGCCGCCCTGAAAGCAGCCGCGCGAGACACCATGCTGGACTTGGGGAAGGCGTGCGGTCATTTTCCCCGGCATGACGGATGA
The DNA here is from genome assembly GCA_027485615.1 of Verrucomicrobiaceae bacterium. Lineage (GTDB taxonomy): Bacteria > Verrucomicrobiota > Verrucomicrobiia > Verrucomicrobiales > Akkermansiaceae > Luteolibacter. Next base: position 30,693 of record JAIXQS010000056.1, on the reverse strand, counting down.
GGATTGGATGGCCTTGGCGCTGGCGGAGGCGCGGAAGGGTGTGGGCCGGACGGGGCCGAACCCTCCGGTGGGGGCGGTGGTGGTGAAGGATGGGAAATTTCTCGGTGCGGGCTGGCACCGGCGGGCGGGGCTGCCGCACGCGGAGGTGGAGGCGATGGCGGCGGCGGAGTTGGCGCACGGGAAAGGTTGCCTCGCGGGGGCGACGGTTTATGTGACGCTGGAGCCTTGCTCGACGGCCGGGAAAACCCCGGCCTGCACGGGCGGGCTGGTGCGGGCGGGCGTTTCCCGTCTGGCCTATGGTTGCACGGATCCGAACCCGGCGCACGCGGGGGCGGCGGACGGTATTTTGGAAAAGGCTGGGATCGAGGTGCGGGCGGGGGTTTTGGAAAAGGAGTGCGGGGAGATCCTCAGGCCTTTCGCGAAGGTGCAGCGGACAGGATTGCCGTGGGTGATCTGGAAGTGCGCGATGTCGCTGGATGGGCGGATCACGAGGCCGGAGGGCGAGGGACAATGGTTGAGCGGGGAGGAATCGCGGGCGGATGTGCAGCGGCTGCGCGCGGAGATGGACGCGATCCTGACAAGCGGCGAGACGGTGCGGCGTGACAAGCCCGCGCTGACAATCCGCGTGCCGGAGCTACTGGAGGGGCGCGAGCAGCCCTGGCGGGTGGTGCTGACGGACAGGCCGGATTCACTACCCGGCGATGCGCCGCTTTTCACCGACGAGTGGAAGGACAGGACGCTGATCCGCAGCGGCGGACTGGAGGAAACGCTGCGTGGACTCGCGGGCGAGCGGGGCGTGCTTTCCGTGATGATCGAGGCGGGCGGGAAACTCTCTGCCGCGATGTTCGCCACGGGGCTGGTGGACGAGGCGGTGATTTACCACGCGCCGATCCTCTGCGGCGGCGGCACGCTCCCGGCGCTGGCGGGGGAGGGTTTTTCCCAATCCATGGAGCTGCGGGAGGTTACTTGGGAGCGCTTCGGCGCGGATTTGCGGGTGCGGGGGCTGATTGCCAAATGAGTTGAAGTCCCCGCCCGGTTTGGTAACTTCCGGACATGGGTATTCTGGAACTGAAAAACGCGGTGAGGACGCTGCCGCCCGGCGAACTCTCGGAGTTTTCCGCGTGGCTGGAGGAGCTCGTGGCGGATCAGTGGGACGCGGATTTCGAGGCCGATGCACTCGGCGGCAAGCTTGATGAGCTTGGAAAGGCGGCGGATGCGGATTTCGAAGCGGGCCGTTGCCGGGAGCTATGAAGCATTTCGCCTCGCCGAGATTCTGGGATGCTTATGACAAGCTGCTCCTGCATATCAGGAAACTCGCGGACAGGAACTTCGGGATACTCAAGAGCCATCCCGAGAACCCGAACCTGCGGCTGAAAAAGGTCGGAGTGTTCTGGTCGGCTTGTGTGGGGGCGCATTATCGGGCGATCGCGAAAGACCATGCCGAGGGGCTGGTCTGGATCTGGATCGATCACTATTCGGAATACGACAAACTGCTCAAAAAAGGATGAGCGAACCGTTTTTCGAAACCACGAACGCGAAGGTCTGGCGCGGGGATGTGGTGGCTCTGCGCGGGCTGGATCTCACCCTGCGCATCGGGGAGAGCGTGGCGATCCTCGGTGCGAACGGCGCAGGGAAAAGCAGCCTGCTGAAACTGATGACCGGCGAGCTGCGGGCGGAGGCGAACCGGGGAACCTCGTGCCGACTCTTCGGTGAGGAGCTGTGGTGCCTTGAGGAACTGCGGCACCGGATCGGGATCGTGATGCCGGAGGAGGTGGAACGGTTCGATCCGGCGGAGATCGCGGCGGATGTGGTGCTTTCCGCGTTCCGGGGCGCTTACGGGCGGACGCGGGACATGCGTTTTCAGGCGGACGAGAAAGCGATGGCCGCCAAGGCGATGGCGGATGTGGGGATCGCGGAGCTGGCGGGGCGGGAGTTCGGCCACCTTTCCTCGGGGGAAAAGCGGCGCTTCCTGATCGCCCGCGCCCTCGTCCATCGCCCGGAGGCGCTGGTGCTCGACGAGCCATCGACCGCGCTCGATTTCGCGGCGCGGCTGAAGCTTTTGGAAACGCTGCGCGGGATCGCAAGCGGCGGGGCGACGCTGACCCTCGTCACCCACGACCCCGGCGAGATCCTGCCGGAAATCACGCGGGTGATCTTGCTTAAGGACGGTCGTGTGGTTGGCGACGGGCCGAAGCGCAAGGTGCTACACGACCGTTCGCTGAGCGAGCTTTACGGGATGCGGCTGCGACTTTCGTGGTCGCAGGGCTGGGCGGTGGTCAGGGTTTGATGAAAGCCTCACGCTTCGGGATGAAACATGCCGTTATATCCGGGGGTGTAGAGCCGGACGCCGAGCTTATCCGACATGGCCGGAAAGTGTTTGTCATGCGCATAGACCGGGATGTTTTTCTCGATCGCGATGGAGGCGATGAGGATATCGTTCCAAGGGATGGTCAGACCCGCCGCTTTGAGTTTTGCATAATTTTCGGCAGCCATCCGCCAGATATCCTGTTTGTTCCGCACGTAGGGGATGAGTCCGAACCAACCGCGTATGGCCTCCATCTCCTCCGGCCTCGCCCCGCCTAAAAATTCCATTTCCACAGGCCCGCAAAGAGCTCCCTCGAAGGCGTCCAGGAGTCCTTTCACCGCAAGCTTGACCCGCAGATCACCGTTCCTGCGAAAAAACTCCACCCATGCGCTGGTGTCGATCATCACCATATTCCTCAGTTTCCGGCGGCTTCGAGTTCATCGTTTGTCATCGGGTAATCGGAGAATTTCCCCTCCATTACCATGGTGGCGAAATTTCTCACCATTTCCCGTCGCACGAATTCCGTGGCGGCCTTGGTGATCGCCGGCCCTTTTTTGCTTTCGCCGGTCAACTCCATTGCCCGCACCAAGGTCACCTCGTCGATATCGATGGTAATTCTCATACCTCCAAGAAATAGCCATTTGATGAGAAATCAACGCGTAAAATCATCTTTTTGGTGATATTTGATTACACTTTTTCGGAACCGGATCGTATCCGTGCGTGCCCCATGGGTGGCAGCGGAGCAGGCGGCGGAAGGTGAGCCACGTGCCTTTCAGCGCGCCGTGAACCTTGATCGCCTCGATGCCGTAGTGACTGCATGTGGGATCGTGGCGGCAGACGCCGTGGCCTCCGCTCGCCATGCGGAGCCACGGGGAGATGGCGAGCTGGTAGAAGCGGATCAGCTTGGTGAGGAGCCAGGACACGCCGGAGACTGAAATTTCAAACTTACAAATTCAACCCTCAAGGAAGAGGGAGGATCGGAATCGGCGGTTGAGTCGGCGTAGGGAAGCACTCAACGTGGGTCTATGAAAAGCGTCCGGATCCTGATTTACACCGCGTTGGGGCTGGCATGCGCCTTGGCGGAGGAAGACGTGGACTGGCGTCTCGAACTGCTGAAGGAGAAGGGGCTTTCGTCCGAAACACCCGCTTTGGAGAATTTCCGGAAAGGCATCGATGTTTCCGATGAACTCCTTGCCGATGCGATCCGGCGTTTGGCTGCGGAGGAGTTCGCGGAGCGTGAGCGGGCGCAGAAGGAGATCGTGCTGATGGGAAAAGACGCACTGCCTTTCTTGGGCAAGCTCCCTGAATCGGAGGATCCTGAGGTGCGGATGCGCTTGGGAAAAATCGTGCGGACGCTCAAAGCGAGCGGGCGCTGGACGGAAGATCAGCTGTTGATGCGGGCGGTGCACAGCCTGCTGCACGAAAGGAAGAACCCCGGCAAAGCCGATCCGGCAGGGCGGATTTTCGTGGAGTTTTTCAGCAAAGCCAAACCCTCGCTGGCGGATGGGTACCGGGGACTGCGCTACGAGGCGGATGACGCGATGAAGGGATCCGTCTCGGACGGGGGGGTTGCACACATGGATGGGCGGCGCGACGGCGACGGCGACCAACGGCTGCTCCTCGATGCCGGGCACTTCACTGGCGAGCCGGAGTTCCCCGACGAGTTCCGGATCGAAGCGAAACTCGGCGGCGGCGAGGGCGGTGCGGGCGCTTACCATGTGGGTATCTCCATCGGCAACGTGCGTGTCCTTTTTCATCCCGGATTGGGCGGCGGGGCGTTCCGCTTCGAGCGGGTCGATGACAACGCCCCGCTCTCGCAGAATGCGGATATGGGCTATGACCCGCCGGCGGGAGAACTGCTTTCGATGGGCATTGATGTGAAACGGCTCGCTCGCGGCGCGGTGCAACTCGACGTGCTGGTCACATGCGGAAAAGACTCATTCCGGGCCAGCGAGACCGTGCGGGTTGAGGTGATCGGCAAGCTGGATCACATCGGGCTGGACCGCAGCGGCAGGGCCGGCGGCGACGGGCTTTTCGACGACCTTGTGGTGGACTTGGGAAAACAGTGACCGGGCCGTTTTAAGGCCGGCGCTCTCAGGGATTATTCCGTTTGGCGAGGGAGTTCAGCACTTGCTCAGGCAGGTTGGCGGAGTCGATCCAGCGCTGTGCGGCGGCCTGGTCATCTTCCAGCCAGGATCCCAGTGCCCGCTGGTACATGCGGTTGCGGTTTCCCACATCCTCGATGAGCGCGATCTGGCTGGCGGCCACGCCGGGAGCCTTGTCGAAGGAGTTCCAGATGAAATGGTAAACCATGCGGTCGTCCACATCGGCGGGATGGCTGTTCATGAGCTTGGCGGCGGCCTGCGGGTCGGTGCGCGCCTCGACGGTGACGAGACCGCGCAGGGCACGGGTGCGGGCATCGCCTACCGGCAGGCTCGCAAACGATGCGGCCGCCGCGTTCTTGTCGGTTTGCGCCCATTGCTCAAACACCTCATCAACACTGCGGGTGGAGGCCTCGCCGAGATTGGCAAGCAACCATGAGGCGGTGGCGGCGGGATCGGTCTTCGCCATTTCCTCGGCGAAGCGCGCCGTCGCGCCGTCGCGGAGGCGCTCATCGGATAGGGACGCGATCCATGATTTCGCGGCATCAGGCCCCTCTTTCAAGAGATGGGGCATCATCGCACGCAGTGCCTCACCGCGCTCGCCGCTGAAGGGAAGAGCCTGGAGGAGTTCGGTGGCGCGGGTGGGGTTGGCGGCCGCCAGGCTGCGGATGATTCCAATCATGTAAGGGTTCGCCTCTTCGCCCTCGTGGTTCGCCTCGGCCCATGCGATGGCAGACTCGGGGTCGCGGCTGGCCCATGCGGCGAGGACGGTGCCGGTGGCCATTCCGCCGCGCGTTTTTTCCGTGGTGTAGGCGAGCGCAGCCGTAGGATCAACCTCCGCCCACGCCGTGAGAAGCATGGCGTATTCCCCCATCCGCTCCTCGGTGAGTCCGAGGCTGCGGAACTTGGCCACGGCGGCCTCGAATTCGGAGGGCGCGAGGGAATCGATCCACGAAAGCATGGCGCGGCTGCGGTCGAGGGCATTCTCGCCGCGAACGATCTCCTCCATTTTCGCGAGGCGCTCATCCATCGTTGCGGACGGGCGTTCGCCGGCTGTTCGCGGTGTGCGTGAAGCGCTGTCGCGTCGCGAAGAGCCAGCGTCGCGGCTGGAGGACATGCGTTCGCTGGAAACCTGTTGGGCGCGTTCGAGGAGTTCATCCGCCTCACCGCCGCTTCCTGAGCCGCCGGTGAGTTTCCCCGCCACAAATCCCCCGAGTCCTACCGCGAGACAGGCGGCGCTTACGCTGGTTACATTCCACTTCATGATTTTCGTGATGTTCGTCGTGATTTGAGCGTCCGCAATGGCGGATTTCGCCTGTGTTCTTGCGTAAGTATCGCAGCATGCGATCTTATCCTGATGAAGAAACCGCTAACCCTGATAACGCTGGCTTGCCTCGTTTCCTGTCAGACAAGTGAAAAACGACCCGCCGATGACAAGCCGCCCGAATTGAAGGCCGAGCAACCCATGGTCGATGTGTCAAAACCCGAGTCCCTGATCGGGCAGCCCTTGGAAAAAGTTCAGGCCGCCTGCGACGCCCGTGAAATCCCGCACCGCGTGGTCGAGATGGACGGCGAGCCACGCCCGGCGACGATGGACTACCGCCTGGAGCGGCTGAACTTCAAGGTGAAGGCGGGGCTCGTGACCGCTGTGACCAACGGTTAGGCCGGACTTAGCATCGGGATCGAGGCGAGCAGGCGCTTCGTGTAATCGTCCTTTGGCGCATGGAAGACCTCGTCCGCCGTGCCGATCTCGACGATTTTCCCTTTATACATCACCGCGATCCGGTCGGCCACGTAGTGCACCACGCCGAGGTCGTGGGAAATGAAGACCATGGTCAGCCCGAGGTCGTGCTGGAGGTCCTTGAGGAGATTGAGGATCTGGGACTGGATCGAAACGTCGAGCGCTGAGACCGGCTCGTCGGCGATGATCAGCTTCGGCTCCGGGGCAAGGGCGCGGGCGATGGCGATACGCTGCCGCTGGCCGCCGGAAAATTCGTGAGGGTAGCGCCGCATCTGCCCGGCATCGAGGCCGACGGTGGCCATCAGGTCGGTGACTTTTTTCTCAAGAACCGCGCCTTTCATCTTCGGATGCCGCTGTCGGACGGCCTCGGCGAGGGTGGAGAAAACGGTCATCCGCGGGTTCAGCGAGGCGTAGGGATCCTGGAAAACCATCTGGAAATCCAGGCGGCGCTTGCGCACCTCGTGCGGGGCGAGTGCGCTGAGGTTCTCGCCGTCGAGGATCACCGCGCCGGAGGTGGGGGGGACGAGCTGCATCAGGGTGCGCGAGAGGGTGGATTTCCCGCAGCCCGACTCGCCGACGAGCCCGAGGATTTCGCCCTTACGGATCTCCAGGTTCACACCGTCGACCGCCTTGATCGTATCCGTGTGGTGGGTCAGGAGGCCGCCCGCTTTCTTGACGAAATGTTTCTCCAAATCTCGGATTTCCAGATAGCTCACGCTAGGATGTAAGCATCCGCTGCGCCGCCGCGCAATGCCCAAGAACCGTGGGGCGAGGCCTTTTGGGTGCGGGTTGCAAACCCGCGCTCCCAGTGGCTGGGAACGCGAGTCTGTGACTCGCAAGCCCATGATCAGAGAGAAGGAAACCACCTTTTGAGGCATCCCATGAACATGCGGGTTGCAAACCCGCGCTCCCAGTGGCTGGGAACGCGAGTCTGTGACTCGAAAGCCCATGATCAGAGAAGGAAACCACCTTTTGAGGCATCCCATGAACATGCGGGTTGCAAACCCGCGCTCCCAGTGGCGGCGAAGCACCCCTCCCAAATGCCGTGACTTTTCCGCCGCATGTGCGAGAGATGCGGCGATGCGAATATTGCCCACCCACGAAGAGATCGCCCTGAGGCTGAGCGTGCTGATGGGTGCGTGGTTCGTGTATGCCGGCGGGCTGAAAATTTTCTCCAGCGGGCTGGATCAATTCGCGGTGGACATCGGGAACTACAAGCTGGTCGGCGAAGGCATGGCGGTAGCGGCGGCGTACATCGTGGCGTGGGTGGAGGTGGTGGCGGGGATCTGCTTCATGCTCGGGATGCTGAAAAAAGGCGCGTGGCTGGCGATGCTCGGGCTGGTGGTCGCTTTCAGCGTCTCCGTCGGCTCGGCATGGTGGCGGGGGCTGGACATTTCCTGCGGCTGCCTGGGTGGCACGGAGAAGATTTCCTACTGGGCGAAGGCGGCGGAGTTCGCGCTATACTATGCGGTGCTGGGCTTTCTGGCCTGGGTGTGGTGGAGGAAAGCGCCCCATGCGGAGGCATAGAGTTTGCTTTGCCTTGAGCGGAATTTCGGAAAAGGATCGCCCATGCGTTTCACGGAAAAATTGCAACGGCGGGTGGAGTCCACGGGTTCGAGGTTGTGCGTGGGTCTTGATCCGAGGCCGGGCGAGGGCGGTGCGGCGCAGGCCAAGGATTTTTTGCTCCAAGTCATCGAGCAGACCGCCGATTCCGCCGCCGCCTTCAAGCCGAACATGGCCTACTTCGAGGCGATGGGCATCGAGGGCATCCGCGTGCTGGAGGTCGTCCTCGCCGCCATCCCGGCCGGCATCCCCATCATCCTCGATGCGAAACGCAGCGACATCGGCGAGACGCAGAAATACTACGCACAGGGTTATTTCCACGGCTGGAACGTCGATGCCGTCACGCTCAACCCCTTTCTCGGATACGATTCCATCGAGCCTTTCCTCGATTACGCCGCTAAAGCCGTCTATCTCCTAGCCGTGACCTCGAACCCCGGCTCCGCCGACTTCCAGCGCCAGACTCTCGCGGACGGGCGGCAGGTCTTCGAACTCGTCACCGCCCTCGGCGAGCGGGCGAAGTCCGAAGCCCGCGCCACGGATGTCGGATACGTCGTCGGCCTTACGAACGCGAAGGCCGTTCTTTCGAAAATGCCCGACGCCCCGCTGCTCGTGCCGGGCCTCGGCGCACAAGGCGGTGATCTCGCCGCGCTGGCCGGCGCGAAACGCAGCGCACCCGATGTGATCAACGTCTCGCGCGGCATCCTCTACGCCGGGGACGGGAAAAGTTTCGCAGAGCGCGCGCAGGAATGGGCGGCGAAAATCGCACTCGGCTACGCTTAAACCCATGAACCAACCAAAGCTTTGCGCTCCCTCTGCGACCTCCGCGGCTCCGCGGTGAAAACTTCCCACCGATGAGCAAGGATCTCACAGGCAACGGCTACTCCGGCCTCGCCCCCCAGAAAGGGTGGCCAGGCAGGAACGCGAAGTTTCTCAGACACCGCGTCGTGCCCGGCATGTTCAAAAAACTCGGCGGCACCATCCTCGAACCCGTCCTCACCGCCCCCGAAGGCGACCGCGTCCGCATCACCTGGATCGGCCACGCCTCCTTTTTCCTCCAGTTTGCGGGAAACTCCGTGGTCGTGGATCCGAACTGGGCGATGTGGCACGGCCCGGTGAAACGCCAGCGTCATCCAGGCCTGCGGCTGGGCGATGTCCCGGAGGTCGATCTCGTACTCGTTACCCACGCCCACTTCGACCACCTCCACAAGCCCAGCCTCAAGGTCTTGCAGGCCAGCGAGGGCATCGTGGTGCCGAAGGGCAGCGCCTCGCTCGTCCGGAAGCTCGGTTTTCCCGCCGTCCACGAGGTGAAAATCTGGGACGAACTGGAGATCCGCGGCATGAATGTCATCCACACGCCCTGCCACCATTGGGGCGCGCGCTACGTCCACGACACCCACCGCGATTACGGCGGCTACATCGTCAAGGCCAGCGGCAAAAGCGTCTTCCATTGCGGCGATAGCACCTACTTCGACGGCTTCACGGAAATCGGGAAACGCCATGACATCGATATCGCCCTGATGCCCATCGGTGCCTACGAATCCCCCAGCGGCCGCGATGTCCACATGAACCCCGAGCAGGCCGTCCGCGCCTTCGCCGACCTCGGCGCGAAAGTCCTCATCCCCATGCATTACGGCACGTTCCCGCTCGGAAACGAAGCCCTTCACGAACCCGTCGAGCGCCTGCTTATGGAAGCCGACCGCCTCGGCATCAGCGACAAAATCCTCATCCCCGAAGAAGGCGTCGGCATCGAGTGGTGAGCGTTGAATCCCGTTAGAAATCGAACAGCATCCCCTGCGGATCGTTCTTCGGCTTCGCCGCCGTTTCCCCGAGGCCGCGCATTCCAAAGGTGATCCATCGCTCCATCAGGGTGGCGAAATGTTTCGAGTCCGCCTCCATCACCAGCGATTGCGCAAGTCCGGCCTCGAAAAACGCCCAGTCGGCGGCGAGATCCTTGCCTAGCGCTGCTAGGAAACGGCGCGTGACCTCACGGCATGCTTCTTCCATCGCGGGCGGCAGGATGCCGTCCGGCAGGCAACCGATGCGCCCGGCGAGCCGGAAAAACAGCGGCGTATCCATCCCGATCCGCGCGGCGGCAGGTGCCAGCGCGTTCACATACGCGGCCACCGTCTGCTCCACCGAAACCTGTTTCCCGGCCGCCTCCAGGCGCGAGATCCGCTCCGCGCAGAGCGGTTCGAGGACATGCGTGATCACCAGATCCAGCAACCCCTCGCGGCTGCCGAAATGGTAGTTCACCGCCGCGACATTGGCCTTCGCAGCTCCCGTCACATCGCGGATGGAAACGGAATCAAAGCCTTTCTCGGCGACCAGCCTCTCGGCGGCATCCAGCATCGTCCGTTTCGCCCCGGTTTCTGGCACTTTCGTCACACGCACACTCACAAGCCAAGCGTCCCCGCTTTCTTTGTCAATCCCCGCTTGCCAGACGTCATACGCTCGCTCCTGTCAGGCTGCGTTGTCTTTCCTGCTCCTGCTGAACCCTTTCGGAAATCCAGAGCTTGATGAGCGACTGCCTGCTCACGCCGATCAGCATGGACTGCACGTCCAGCTTCTCGATGATCCATTCGGGAAAGTCCACGTTCACGCGGCGCGCTTCCAGGCCGGGACGGCGGAGCGATGATTTATCGATGAAAGGGGTGATGTCCTCACCTTCGTCGAAACGGCGGTCAAATTCCTCAGCGGTTATGGTAGGTTTCTGTTTCATTTTCTCTGGCTCTTCTTACGGATATGATTCTTGTTTTTTCTTCGCGGAAAGTGAAGATCGCCACCCAAAGATTACCTCCGTACCATCCGATGAGTCCATATCTGGCCTCGTCGGAAAAGCGTGCGACAAACTCAACCCGGTTGGGATCGAGCCAGAGGGATTTCGCTGTTCTGAAATCGATACCATGCTTGGTGCGGTTGGATTCACTTTTGGCCGGGTCATACTCAAATTCCACCTAGGTATAATACCTATACCGCCAGAGTAGTCAAGACAGCGCAATTCCCCCCCGAATCCCCGCTTGCCGACACGCGAAGGGAGAGTAGGGTGTCATCATGCCTCTCCGATTTATCATTCCCTCCATCATCATGTGCTCCGCCGCCTTCGCCGCCGATATCACCCAGATCGCCTTCGCTACGGCAGACGGCAAAAAGGCTACCCTTGCCGATTACAAGGGCAAGGCCGTGCTGTTGGTGAACGTGGCCTCGAAGTGCGGCTTCACCCAGCAATACGAAGGTTTGCAGAAACTCTACGAGGAGAAGCAACCCGACGGCCTGGTGATCCTTGCCTTTCCCTGCAACGACTTCGGCGGGCAGGAGCCGGGCACCATCGAGGAGATCCAGAAGTTCTGTAAATCGGAATACGATGTGACCTTCCCGATCATGGGTAAGCTTTCCGTGAAAGGGGACGGGCAGCACCAGCTTTACAAAGCGCTCACCGGCCCGGACGGCGCGTTCCCCGGCAACATCAAATGGAATTTCGGCAAGATCCTCATCGATAAAAACGGCAAGCCTGTCGCCCGGTTCGAGTCGATGACCAAGCCTGACAGCGAAGAATTGAAAAAAGCCATCGAAGCCGCTCTTGCAGAATGATAAACACCAAACACCCCATGAAAACGAAAACATCCCCAAAAAACATCATCCTCTTCACGTTGGCCGGAGCAGCGCTGCTGGGGTTAAACTCTTGCCTGCCTTTGGTCGCCGGAGCGGCGGCGGGTTACGTGGCACACGACGAAGGTTACCGGGTAACAAACCCGATCAAGAAAGTAGAGGATTAGCAGCACGGTTCTCCGCCTTTCTATGAAAGGGATCCCATACAAACCGATCATTGCTTACGCTTTCGTGAGCACCATCTTCCTATCGCTGTGTTCCTGCGTCCCCCTTCTGGTCGGAGCAGCCGCCGGATACATCGCCCACGAGGAGGGCTTCATGAAAGCTCCGCCGCTTGAGGATGATTACAGCGCCGAAGGAAGCAATGAGAAGGCCTACGAAGAACCCGTTTACTAACCGGCTCACAGAGCCTTGATCGCGGCCATGATGCGGTCGGTGAGAGCCAGATAGCCTTCCTTGTTGGAGTAGGCCTTGAATTCCTCGGGGGTGAGCAGGATGGGCGGGCCGACTTTTACGGTGATGCGGGCGAGCGAGATTTTTCCGGAGCCACGCGGTAAAGCCTTGTCGGCACCTAAAATGCGGACGGGCTGGATAGGCACGCCGGCCTTTGCGGCGATCATGCCGATGCCGGGCGCGGCCTCGTTGATCTCCCCGTTGAGGGTGCGCTGGCCTTCCGGGAAAACGAGCACGCGCCAGCCTTCCTTAAGGTGGCGGATCGCCGCTTTCATGGAACTCGTGTCGGGCTTATCCTGGTCGATGGGGATCGCGTTCCACTGCGGGTAGAGCCATTTCCCGAAGCCCATGAAGAGGGTCTTGCGGGCGAAGTAAACCATCTCGGTCTTGTACAGGTTCCCGATGAGCGGCGGGTCGAGGAAGCTTTGGTGGTTTGAGGCGATGAGCACCGGCCCGGCCTTGATCAGGTTTTCATTTCCGATCACGCGCAGGCCGAAGAGGGTGCGGTAAGCCGCGCCGAAGGACATCCAGCCGAGCCAGTAGATCCAGCGCATGGGAGTGGGTGGTTCCTCGTCGGGTAAGTGCTGTGGAAGGGGGAAACCTTGCTTGCCGAGGATTCCGATGGCCGCGTCAACCACCCCGCTGATCGTGAGCGCGGAGGTGTCGAGTTTCGCCGCGCCGTCCGCGACCACGAGCGGGGCGGTCTTTCGCGAGCTGTCGGCGGCATCGCGCTGTGAGACGGAATCGATCTCGCCATCGCCGGAGCGGCGCCCGTCGCGGACGGTGGGATCCGCATCGATGTAGATCTTGAAAGGGGTGTCGGGGAAAACGACGGAGCCGATGTCGCGGCCTTCCATGACGACGTGGGTGCGCTTCAGGTAATCGCGCTGCAATGCGACGAGCCTTTCGCGCACCTCCGGGATGGCGGAGACGGTGGAGACGTTCGCGTTGATCTCCGGATCGCGGAGGAAAGGGGTGGGGTCGGTGCCGTCGATACGGATCGTGGAAATGCAGCCGTCCTGGCCGCAGTGGATGTCCATTTCATCGAGGAGGCGTATGACGGCGGCGGTGTCGGCGGGGTCGATTTCCTCGCGGAGAACTTTCCATGTGACGGCGCGGTACATCGCGCCGGAGTTCACCATGACGAGGCCGAGACGTTCGGCGAGGGCGCGGGCGAGCGTGCTTTTCCCGGAGGCCGCGGGGCCGTCGATGGCGATGGCGTGGAAGGTCATGGGGTCACAGTGGGCAGGACGAAGTCCGCGGCGTCGCGGCTTTCGCGGAGGATGGCCGCGAGGTGGTGGGCGAAGCCGGGGTAGGAGGTGTTGATGCAGTCGGTATTGTGGATCACGGTCTCGCCCTCGGCGAAAAGCCCGGCGATCGCGAAGGCCATGGCGATGCGGTGATCGCCGTGGGAGTCGATTTCGGCGCCCTTGAGCGGGAGGCCGCCGTGGATGACCATGCCGTCCTCGAACTCCTCCACATCGGCTCCCATTTTACGCAGGTTTTCGACGGTGGTGGTGATGCGGTCGGTTTCCTTCACGCGCAGTTCGCGGGCGTTGCGGATGTGGGTGTCGCCCTCGGCCAGCGCGGCGGCGACGGCGATGACGGGGATCTCATCGATGAGGTTGGGGATTTCCTCGGGCAGCAGGGTCGTGCCTTTCAGCGGCGCGCCGTGGAGCTCGATGTTTCCGATCGGCTCGCCGTCGGTGCTGTGGAGGATTTCCGTCATGTGCGCGCCCATGCGTGAAAGCACCTTGAGGATGGCGGTGCGGGTGGGGTTGAGGCCGACGTCCTTGATGAGCAGGCGGGAGCCGTCCATCGCGGCGGCGGCGACAAGCCAGAAGGCGGCGGAGGAGATGTCTCCGGGGACGGTGAAATCGCATGACTCCGGCATCTGCCCGCCGGGCATGGAGATGGTGTTACCGTGGGTGCGGCAGGAGATGCGGAAGCCTGCGAACATGCGCTCGGTATGGTCGCGGGTGGCGGCGGGTTGGATGACGGTGGTGGTGCCTTCGGCAAAAAGCCCGGCGAGCAGCACCGCGCTTTTCACCTGGGCGGAGGCGACCGGCATTTCGTAGGTGATGGGGTTCAGCTTTCCGCCGTGGATGCGGAGCGGCGCACAGCCCGGTTTCTCGCCGAGCGTCTCCAGGTTCGCGCCCATTTCCGCAAGCGGGATGGTGATGCGGCCCATGGGGCGGGAGGAAAGCGAGGCATCCCCGAACAGCTCGGAGGTGAAAGGTTGGCCGGCCAGCAAGCCAGCGAGCAGCCTCATGCCGGTGCCGGAGTTGCCGCAATCGATGGGTGCGTCCGGGGCGGTGAGTTTCATCGAGCGCCCGTGGATGCGGAGTTTCGTGGGGCCGTAGCCTTCCATTTCCTCAAGGACATCGAAGCTTGCGCCGAGCGACCGCATCGCCTTGAGGGTGTTCACGCAGTCCTCGCTGGGCAGGAAATTCGAGATTTCGCAGACCCCGTTCGAGAGGCCGCCGAGGATGGCCGCGCGGTGGGAGACGCTCTTGTCGCCCGGCACGCTGAATTCGGCATGGAGGGAGGAGATGGCTTTGACGCGGAGGGTGGACATGGGTGGGGAAAAATTTACGGCAGGGTGTCGCGGAGGGTTTTCGCTTCGGTGAGCAGGCTTCGGAGTTCTTCTTGGTTCGCTCCGTCGAGGGCAACAAGAAATTCATCGAGCTTGGCGATGGTATCGCGGATCGAGCGGGAGACCTCGCCCCGGTTTTCCAGCAGGATCTCGGCCCACATTTCCGGATTTCCCCCGGCCACGCGGGTGGTGTCGCGCAGCCCGCCGCCGGAAAAGCTGCCGGAGCTGGTATCGGCGGAAAGTGCTCCGAAGGCCGTCGCGGCGGCGGTGACGTGCGGCAGGTGGCTGATCCTTGCGACGAGCCGGTCGTGTTCAGCGGCACCGAACCATTTCGTGCGGCAGCCGAGGGACTTCCAGAAATCCTCCATCGCCTCGCAAAGATCCGATGATGCGCCGGAATCGTTGGTGAGCAGGCAGGCGGCGTTCTGGAAAAGGTCGGCGCGCGCGGCGGCGAGGCCGTTGCGCTCTGAGCCGGCCATCGGGTGGCTGCCGATGAACGGGTTGCCGCTTTCCGCGAGGATGGATGCCAGGTCACGGTGAGGCGCGGCTTTCACGGAACCGACATCAGTGACGAGGCAATCTTTCGGCAAACCCGCCGCCACCGCCGCGGAGAGCAGGGCGGGCATTGCCCCGACGGGCACGGCCAGGATGAGCAGATCGGCTTCGGAAACGGCTTCCGTGAGATGGCCGGTCGCAAAATCCAAGCCGGAGAGCTGAGCGGCGTCCACAGCTTCGGGTCTCCGTATCCAAAGCCGCACATCCACCTTTTCACGCAACGCAAGCGCGGCAGAGCCACCGAGCAGGCCGCCGCCGAGGATGCCGATTTTATGGAAGGGTTGGCTCATAAAAAAAACCGGATCCAAGGGCTTGGACCCGGTCGTGGGGAAGTTCGTTCTGTTGGGTTCGGGAGTCCTTACGGCACGCGGAAATACTTTTTCTCGGAGGCCGGGTAGGTGGGATCCTGGACAAGCGTGCCGCTGGGAATGTCGCGAACGTCAACCAGCTTGTTGTTGTAGGGTGAGAACACGAAACCTTCCTTGCCGGGAACCGGATTTGCGAAAGCGTAGTCGCCGCGCTTCTCCAAGGGTTTATCGGGCGGTGTGATGGTTTCTTCGCCGCTCTTCTCAAGGGGTTTGTCCGGCATCTCGGTAGTTGCCTCCAATTTCTCCTTCTCCTCTTCCTCCTTCATCCGGTCGCGCTGCTCCTGGATCTTCTGCTGATCCTCGCTGGTGACGGTTTCGTCCTGCAAGGGAGGCTTGGGGCCGCGCGGTTTGTCCGGGACTTGGTAACATGATGCGAGGGCTAGGCAGCCGATGAGCGGCAGGCTGAGAAGAAACTTGGATTTCATGGCGGTGATCGGGGTAAGAAACTTAAACGGCGCGGGAACCGGGAGAATGCCCACGAGGGATTCAGTAAAGGCGGGCGACGCGTTCCCGTCAAGCGGGGTCACGTGCAGAAACAGGAAAAACGGCTCCGCTCAGTCGGGCAGAGCGGCAAGGAGCGGCTGCTTGCCGATGGGGTCGTCCATCACCGCCCGGCCACCGTATTGCATCCAGCGGTAGGCCACCGTCCAGGCCAGAAACATCATCGGGAAAGCGAACAGGAGGCCGACGATCATCGCCAGACAGCCTGCGAAGAATACGAGAATGCAAAAAAGAAAGATGACGAACAGGCTCAGGCCGTTGCCTTTGGTGAGTTCCCAGCTGTATCCCAGGGACTGGATGATACCCATGTTGCGATCCACGATCGCGTTCTGATACATGCCGAAGCGGAGAAAAACGATGATCCCCGGCACGACCAGCAGGATGAGGCCGGCCATGAACATGACCATGAAAATGAGATAGGTCGGCAAACTCTTAAGGAGCCATTTCCCGCCGGAAAAAAGCATCCCGACACCGAAGGGTTTGCCGGATACGAGGTTCAGTCCGATTTTTGAAAGCCCGATCATGAGGAACACGGTCGATACCATGGAGATGAGCGCGCCCTGGAGGCTCAGGTCTTTGCTCGAATTGGATCCGTAGGCCGCGATGGTTTCCGGCGAGGCTCCGGCTTGCTCCATGATGAGCGTCGGAAGGGGTTTCCAGCCCATCACCTGATCGAGCGTGGCGAGCATGAACGAGGCTCCGAAGCTGACACCGAAATAAGTGACCGCAATCAGCAGGATGGGGCCGATGTGACGGACGGTGAGGTCGAAGGCGCGTTTCACGCAAGCGGTCGGGATCAGCGGCTCGCTGCCGGGCGTGATGTCCGAGAAATCGCCGCTCGCCGTCGGATATGCGAAGGGCTGGTTGCCATAGGCGGTGGCCGGAGCGGCTCCGGAAAGTTCCGGCACCTGCGAGGCAGGCCGCCAATCCGGCATGGAGGGGTTCCAGACGAGATCATTGTTCGGATCCACTTCACCCGATTTGAGCAAGGCGATCAGTTCCTCGGCAGGCACCGGGCCGTGCTGCTGGCCGTCCTTCGCGTAATACCATTGGCTCATGCCCCAGTCCCATACCGGATCAGTTTCCGTCACGCAAACGTTTAACGAATTTCCCCCTTCCCCCCCGGATCTGATCTTGTTAGATGTTCGGGTGCATGAGGAAAACCGGTGATTTCCCCACACGCTTCCAGCGGATCGCCGTATGGAAATCTTCGCTCGCGGTCGAGTTCCGCGTGGCGGGGGCGATCCATGCCTCCTATCACGAAAAGCGTTTCCTGACCGGACTCGCCTGGGATTTGCTCGCGGCCGCGGCCATGCTGCGCCCGGCCGGAAAGCCCGCCTCCATCCTCATGCTCGGCGTCGCGGGCGGCACCGCATTGCGCACCCTGCGCCACCTTTTGCCGGAGGTTTCCCTGACGGGCATCGACCTCGACGCGGAACTCATCGCCCTTGCGGAAAAGGAGATGCACCTCGGCGGAACGGGCGCGGAGATTGTCATCGCCGACGCCTACGCGTGGATGAAAGAGGACAAGCGCCGCTTCGATGTGATCCTCGACGATCTCTACCTCGCCGGGGATGAGGATGTCTTCCGCGCCGATACCTGCGACGCGGACTGGCTCGGCATCCTCAGAGGATCACTCGCGCCCGGCGGCATCCTCGCGCTGAACCTTGTCACCGGCCCCGGCCACCGCGCGAAACAATCCGCCACACGAAAAAACCTCGCCGCCCGTTTTCCCTGCGTCCGCTCTCTCAGCACCGAGGAAAGCCTCAACGAGATCCTCGTCGCGGGAGATGACGTCGCACCCGGATCGCGGCTGGGGGAATTCACCGAGTCCTTCGCCGACTGGCGCGACCGCATGTTCTGGAAACGGATCAAAGTGCGGAAAGTGAAGTGAACTCTTCCTTGGAGTTTAAAGTTTAGAATTTAAAGTTTCCCGGAAGTGTCCGATCTGTTCTCCACACCCGCCGTGAAAGCCGAGAAGCCGCCGGTTTCCGAACCCCTCGCCGCCCGCATGAGGCCGCGCACGCTTGATGAGGTGCTGGGGCAGGATCACATCCTCGGCGAAGGCAAGCTCCTTCGCCGCGCCATCCAGGCGGACCGCTTCGCCTCGCTCATTTTCTACGGCCCGCCGGGCACGGGGAAAACCTCGCTCGCCGGCGTGATCGCGAAGACCACCGGCTCGCGTTTCGAGACGCTGAACGGCGTCGAGTCGAACGTCGCCGAGATCCGCGAAAAAATCGCGCAGGCAAAGATGAACCAGGATTTGCGCGGCGAGACGACCATCCTGTTCATCGACGAGATCCACCGCTTCAACAAAGCCCAGCAGGACACCCTGCTCCCGCATCTGGAACGCGGAACGGTGCGCTTCATCGGCGCGACCACGCACAACCCCTATTTCTATGTCAACTCGCCGCTGGTCTCGCGTTCGCAGATTTTCCAGCTCGAAGCGGTCGATGAAACATCCATCCGAAAGCTGTTAGAAAAGGCGCTCGCCGATGAAGAGCGCGGCCTCGGAAATCGAAGCATCACCGCGGATCCCGAAGCCCTCGACCACCTCGCGAAACTCTCCGACGGAGACGTTCGCAAGGCCCTCACTGCGCTGGAACTCGCCACTTGCGGCGACGCCCACATTTCCCTCGCCGTTGCCGAGGAATCGATCCAGCGCAAAGCCGTCCACTACGGCGACGAAGGCCACTACGACACGATCTCCGCTTTCATCAAAAGCATCCGCGGCTCCGATCCCGATGCCGCTCTCTACTGGCTCGCAAAAATGCTCCACGCCGGCGAAGACCCGCGTTTCATCTCCCGCCGCCTCGTCATTTCCGCCTCCGAGGACATTGGCCTTGCCGATTCCGGTGCGCTGCGCATCGCACTCGACGCCCACCACGCCCTGGAATTCGTCGGTATGCCGGAAGGCCGCATCCCCCTCGCCCACGCCACCGTCTATCTCGCCACCTCCCCAAAATCGAACACCGCCTACGCCGCCCTCGGAGCTGCCGTGAAGGACGTCGAAACCGGCCGCACCCTCGCCGTCCCGGAGCATCTCCGCACTCCCACCTCGAAAAGGCTCACCGGCAAACCCGAGGAAGCCATGCGCTACCTCTACTCCCACGATTACGAAGGCCACTACGTCCCCCAAGCCTACCTCCCCGAAGGCCGCACCTACTACCATCCCGGAGAGCAGGGCATGGAAAAACGAATCAAGGAGCGGCTGGAGTTCTGGAGAAATTCCATTCCCAAGACCTAGGGAGTCCCGCCCTTTTTTCTCCAGAGCCACCTCATCGCATCCGGGAAAACGGCTCCCATGTGCTTGCCGGTGTGGGCTCCGTGGCCCCAGACGTAATTGTGGTTGTAGCCCTTGAATTTCAGCGCCGAATCCATGGCCATGTTGCCGAGCGGCCAGTTGCCGTGCTCGTTGTCGAGGTCGTTGATGCCTTCCTGGAAAAAGCCCCGGATCGGTTTCTTCCCGGTCTTGCGGATCATGCCCGGGTAGGCTTCGCCGCCACGGATGTTGGTGAAGGAGCCGATGGAGGAGGCCGCTTTCCGGAACGCGTCCGGCCTTTCCCACGCGAACGTCCACGCGCAGATCCCGCCGGAGCTGGTTAGAGATGGATGCGGCGTTTCGTGCCGGGAAAAACCTTGGAATCGCCGAACACGAAATTCGTGACCTTGCCCTTCGGGATTCCGGCTTTCTCTTTGGAATCCGCCCCGAAGGTGGGTTCCGGCATTTCAGGGATGACAAGCTTCGGCGAGGCTTCCTGCCCTGAACCTTGAGCAGCCAAGAGCAGGGAGAGGAGGATGGATTTTTTCAACACGGGATGGCAACGTGGGAGGCTTGCGGGATCTTGCAACCGGGTTCGTCCTTCCCGATCCGCAGCCCCGGCTTGTGGACTGCGAAAAATCGGTCACTGTGAATCCGTAATCCATCGCCCTGTGCAACAACCGACCGGATGATGAAAACCAATCGCCACTCCAAACTCCCGATACGCCGGATCTCCGGTTTGCTTTCCGCCGCCATCGCCCTGCCTTTTTCATCCATGACCGTCCACGCCCAAACCGACGAGGAGAAGCCCGCCGCTTTCCGCACGGCTTTGGTCTATGACGATATCTTTCTCGAACACGACACCGGCCCCGGCTTTCCCGAAAGTCCGGATCGTCTGCGCCTTTTGACGAAGCACCTCAAGGCACATCCCGTATCGGAGCGCCTGCTTTGGATGGAGCCAAGCGATGGGATCGACCCGATGCCGTGGATCCTTGAAATGCACGATGAGGATTATGTGGCTGAGCTGAAGCGCACCGCCGAAGCGGGCGAGAAGCTGGTAGGCGGAAGCGCGGACAATCCGATTTCGAAGCGCACCTACGAGGTGGCGGTGAAAGCGGTGGCCGGAGCCTTGACGGCGGTGGATGCCGTGATGAAAGGGCGCGTGAACAACGCCTTCGCCGCGGTGCGCCCGCCGGGACATCACGCGATGCCGGATCGCGCGAAGGGGTTCTGCTTTTTCGGCAACGCCGCGATCGCCGCCCGCTACGCGCAGAAACACCATATGTTGGAGCGCGTGATGATCGTCGATTGGGACGTGCACCACGGCGACGGCACGCAGGAAATGTTCCTTAAGGATCCCACGGTGTTTGTTTTCAACACCCACCAATACCCCTTATACCCAGGCCCCAGCGGGTCGCCGGACATCATCGGAGAGGGAGCGGGCAAAGGCTTCAACCTGAACGTGCCGCTCGCGGCGGGCAGCGGCGACGAGGCGGTGATCAAAGCCTACCGCACGCAGCTCACCGAAGCTTTCCGGAAATTCAAACCGCAATTCCTCATCATTTCCGCAGGCTTCGACGCCCACGAAGCCGATCCGCTCGGCGCGCTCGGCTGGTCGAGCGATGTCTATGCCGAGCTCACGGAAATCCTCCGCGCGCTCTGCCGCGAACAAGGCCACGAACGCATCGTTTCCCTGCTGGAAGGCGGCTACAGCGAGCGGGGTATCACGGAGGGAGTCCGCCGCCACATCGAGGGGCTTGAGGCTCCGGCGGAAAAACCGTGATATGGTATTTGATCGGATTTCCAGCTGGTTTGCGATGGTCACCGTGTTTATGAAAATGTTGTGATTCTGGATACCATCCCTCTCACCTTCGGATGAACCGGAACCCCGGCAGCGGGCGGACGAGGCGGCGGAGCTCCAGCTTGAAAAGGGCGGCGGTGACGGCGGATGAGGGGAGTCCGCTGTGCTGGATCAGGGTATCGATGGCCATCTCATCGCCGGCGGGCATGGCGGCGAGGACGGCGGCTTCCTCGGGGGGGAGTTCGGGCTCGTCTTGGCTTTCCATGAGGGGAAGCTCGGTGCGGGCGAAGGGCAACTCGCCCATGTCGTCGATGATGTGGGAGGCGTCGGAGACGAGGGTGGCGCCATCGCGGATGAGCTGGTGGCAGCCGGCGGAGGAGGGTTTGTCGATGGGGCCGGGGACGGCGAAGATGGGCTTGCCGTATTCGGAAGCGAGGTTCGCGGTGATGAGGGAGCCCGACCAAGCGGGGCACTCGGTGACGAGCAGCGCCTGGCACCACGCCGCGACGATGCGGTTGCGCATCGGGAACGTCTGCTTGTCGGGCGCCTTGTGGAGGGGAAACTCGGAAATGACTGCGCCATTGCCGTCGGCGATCTTTTCCGCCAACGCGAGGTTTTCCGGCGGATACAGCCGTCCCAACCCGGAGCCTACGACCGCGATGGTGCGCCCTTTCGCGGCGAGCGCGGCCTCGTGGGCGGCGGTATCGATGCCGCGGGCAAGGCCGGAGACGATGGTGAAACCGGCGTGGGCGAGCTGGTAGGTGAGCTTGCGGGTGGCGTTGACGCCATAGGTTGTGGCGCGGCGGGAGCCTACCACGCTGATGGCGTGGCGGTCGCGGGCGGTGATTTCCCCCCAGACATAAAGCAGGATGGGCGCGTCGTATGCCTGGAGCAGGTGCTTCGGATAGGAAGGATCCTCACGGGTGATGATGGCGATACCGCGTTCCTCGGCCTCGGCGAGTTCCTTCGCGGGATCAACGTGATCCTGCCAGGAGGTGATGAGCTTCGCGGTCTCCGGGCCGATGCCCTCCACGCGCAGCAAGCTTTTCGCCGGGGCGGAGAGGACGGTTTGGGCATCTCCGAAAGCCTCAAGCAGCCGGGTGATTCGGACGGGACCGAACGAGGGTAGCAGGTTGAGGGCGAGGATGGCTTCGCGGGGGGACATGGGGAAGGGATGGGGATGCTTGGAGGCAGTAAGCCCAAGTCACTTACTTGATTTCCATCCCGCTCTTGGGCCAGAGCCAGCGGGCGACCTTGCCGCCCTGGATGAGCGCTTTGGCCTGGGTCGTTTTCACGCCGAAAACCGTCTCCGCCTTGTAGGATGCGATGCCGGTCTGGTAGCTCTGGCCATCGATGGTTTCCGAGCCCTCGCCGGGCAACCATTCGAGAACCTGGTCGAAGGTGAATTCCTTGATCTCGCCCGCCTGGATGCTGGCTTTCATGATGGCAACGGCATCGCCGGAGCCTGCGGAGGCTGATGCAGGCACGGCCAGTGGAGCCGATTCGGGCGTTGGCTCGGGCTCGGCGGCAGGGGTAGGTTCCAGGGTTGGCTCGGGCGCGGGTTCCGGGGTTGGAACAGGGGCTGTTTCAGGGGTCGGAACCGGCTCGGGCTCGGCGGGCGCCGGGGTGTCCGGCATGGCGGCGAGCTGCTCCATGAGATCGGTTTGGGCAATAGGCACCTTGCCCTCGAAAGATCCTGCTCCGGAGCTGATGATCACGTTTGAGCCTTCGAGGCGGATCAGGTTGATCTGGCTTCCGGCAGACACCTTGACCTTGAGATCGGAAGCGCTGTCAACGAGCTCAGCCTCAGTTTTGAGCACCACTTTCGAGGGGAGCCGATCGGATGGGATTTTCGCGAGATCCACGACCGATTGCGAGGCTGGCGCCTCGGCGGGACCGGAGATGGCGCGCTTTTCAACGGGAGTCTTGCCGGTGAGAGCGAGCCGGAACCGCGGCTCGAAGGAGTAGCCGCAGATGCCCACAACGACGAGGCCCAGGATAAAAAGGAAGACTTTCATGGTGGGGATACGGGGCGGGGTTGTGTTTTATTAGCGGTTTTCTCACGGAACCGTCCCGTGGCCGGATTGGAGGTTGAAGCGTGGGCAGCGGATTGGGTAGGTTTTTTTCCGTGAAGCGGATCTATGTTGTCGCCGGGGAAATGAGCGGGGACGCGCATGGCGCAGGGCTGTTGCGCGAACTCACGGTGATGGCGGGGCCACTGGAGATGCGCGGCGCAGGCGGGCCGGAAATGAAAGAGGTCAGCGGCGGCGCGACGAAGGACTGGGTGGAGGACGCGGCGGTGATGGGTGTGATCGAGGTGCTGAAACGCTACGGCTGGTTCAAGGAGCGGTTTGAGGAAATGCTGGAGGAGATCAAAAGCCAAAAACCGGATGTGCTCCTCCTCGTCGATTATCCCGGCTTCAACTTGCGTTTCTCAAAGGCGGTGAAGGAAGCCCTACCGGACACGAGGCAGGTATATTACATCAGCCCGCAGGTCTGGGCATGGAACAAGAAGCGCATCCCGAAAATGGTCGATCTCCTCGACGAGATGCTCTGCCTGTTCCCTTTCGAGAAAGCCATTTTCCAAAACGCCGGACTGAAAACCACCCACGTTGGCCATCCGCTGGTGGACGAGCTATCGGAAAAGCGGATTGAGGGCGGACGCGATCCGAACCTGATCGGCCTCTTCCCCGGCAGCCGGGAGCGTGAGATCGCGAAGCTTTTCCCGATGATGCTGGAAACCGCGCTCACGCTGCGGAGATGGCGCGGCGACCTGAAATTTTCGGTTCCGGCCGCGACACCCAAACTCGCCCGCACCATGCGTGGGATGATCGCGGCAGCGGGCGCGGAGGATTGGATCACCCTGACCGACGGCGGCAGCCACGAACTCATGCAGCGCGCGGCCTGCGGCGTGATCGCCAGTGGCACGGCCACCCTTGAGGCGGCATGCTTCGGGCTGCCCTACTGCCTCGTTTATCGAATGGCTTGGACGACCTATTTCCTGGGCAAGATGCTGGTGAAGATCAAATACATCGGCATCGTGAACATCCTCGCGGGCGAAAAGGTCGTGGAGGAATTCATCCAAGCGGATGCCGCCGCACCGGAGGTCAGCGCGTGGGTGAGGGATATCCTCTCGAACGATGGGAAACGCGAGGCACTCGTCGCACGCTTGGGCGAGGTCAGCGCGAAACTCGGCGAACGCGGCACCCACCGCCGCGCGGCGGAGAGGGTGGCTGAGTGGCTTTGAAGGAAGGAACCGTGGTTTGGAAACCACGTCTGCAACGGGTGTGGGCTTTGCTGGTGTTTCGCTGGGCAGGTCGCGATTTCTAAATCGCGGTTCCTTTCCCTGACTAAGCCGGAGCACCTACCGCGCCCGGGATCGGGCCGTCATCCTCGGGCCTGTCATTCTCGGCTTTCTTGGGAGCCGGTTTTTTCGACAGGGAGTCGGGAACCGGAGGCGGCTTGGGGGCGGTTGGCGGATTTTTCATTTCCCCGTAGTCGATGATGTCGCGCAGGTGATTGGCGTCGAGTGTCTCGTATTCGAGGAGCGCAAGTGCGATCTTTTCAACGACATCGCGGTTCTCGGTGAGGATACGCGTCGCCTGGTTGAAGGCGCTATCGATGAACTTTTTAATTTCGCCGTCGATGACCCGGGCGGTTTCCTCGGAGTAGTTGCGGCTCTTGGTCATATCGCGGGCGAGGAAGACGGGGCTGTCGCCCTCGCCATATTCGACCATGCCCAGGACATCGGACATGCCCCATTCGCAGACCATGTTGCGGGCGAGCGAGGTCGCCTGGCGGATGTCACCGGAGGCTCCGTTGGAAACGTCGTCCGAGTGGAAACCTTCCGCAATGCGGCCGCCCATCGTGACGATGAGGCTCGCGAGCGCTTCCTTTTTCTGGGTGGAATACTTGTCGCCGTCGGGCAGGAACATCGTCGCGCCGAGGAAGGGGCCGCGGGGGATGATGGTGACCTTGTGCAACGGATGGGTGTGCGGCAGCACCATGTTCAGGTAGGCGTGACCGGCCTCATGCCAGGCGGTGCCGATCTTTTCCTTGTCGGACATGGCGAGCGAGCGGCGCTCACGACCCCAGCGCACCTTGTCGCGCGCCTCTTCCATTTCCGCGAGGGTGACGGCGGTGAGGCCTTTCCGGGCGGCGAGGAGAGCGGCCTCGTTGACTAGGTTTGCCAGTTCGGCTCCGGAGAAACCGGGCGTGCCACGAGCGATCGTCGCGAGGTCGGTGTTCGCGGCGAGTTTGATCTTCTTCACATGGACGCGGAGGATTTCCTCTCGCCCGTTCACATCGGGAAGGGAAACGGTGACCTGACGGTCAAAACGGCCGGGGCGCAGCAGCGCCGGGTCGAGAACGTCGGGGCGGTTGGTGGCTGCGATGATGATCACACCTTCCTGGGTGTCGAAGCCGTCCATTTCCACAAGGAGCTGGTTGAGCGTTTGCTCGCGCTCGTCGTGTCCGCCGCCCATGCCGTGGCCGCGGTGACGTCCGACGGCATCGATCTCATCGATGAAAATCAGGCAGGGCGCGTTCTTTTTCCCCTGTTCGAACATGTCGCGCACGCGGGATGCACCTACACCGACGAACATCTCCACGAAGTCCGATCCGGAGATCGAGAAGAACGGCACATCCGCCTCGCCGGCGATGGCACGTGCAAGCAGGGTTTTTCCCGTTCCCGGCGAGCCGACCATCAGCACGCCCTTGGGGATGGAGCCGCCGAGTTTCTGGAATTTCTTGGGATCGCGGAGGAAATCTACGATCTCGAACAGCTCTTCCTTCGCCTCCTGGATGCCAGCCACGTCCTTGAAGGTGACCTTGTTGCGATCCATCGTGAGCAGGCGCGCCTTGGATTTCCCGAAAGACATCGCGCCGCGACCGGCGGATTTCATCTGCTGGCGGAAAAGGAAGAACAGCAATAGGATGATAAGCAGGAAGGGCAGGAAAGTGAACAGCGCCTTGCTGAGGTAGTCGGAGGAGCGTTTGTATTTCGCCTTGTCCTTGAGAAGCTCTTCGAGTTCGCCGCCGAGGATGCTGGCGGAAACGCTCACGGAGAAAGGCTCGGCTGCCTTGGGCTTACCGTCCTCGCCTTTCGGAACCTCCATGTTCGCAATGACCTCGCGGGTGCCGGCCAACATGGCGTTTGAGCTGTCATCCGTGGTGAGGATGCGGAGCGGGTTCTGCAGATCCTTCGCCTTGACCTCGCCGAGCGCGAGGGATTTGCGGAATTGGGCGAGGTCAAGTGTCTCCACATCCCCTTCGATGGGAGTCTCACTCACGCGCTCCATGCGGATGCTCTCGCCGAGCAGTTCGCGGATCTCCTCGCCTTGGAGATCGAGGTTCACGGGAACCCGGAAGTCGGAGCGAATCGCCTCAGCGTCCTTCGGTTTCAACAGTTCCGGCTTCACCCAGCCGGTGATCGTAGCGTCGAAGGCGGTGTCGCTGGTGTTGACGGTCAACGGTTGCTTCGGGTTCTCCAGAACCACGCGCTCTTGGTCGAGCGCGGTGCGGAACTCGGCATAGCTCATTGCTTTCGCCTGCGGGTTCATCTGCGGGCCGAAAAAGGCTACCCCGAGGATCACGAGGGCGAGACTGAAAAGGGCGAGCACCCGCCAGTTGAAGCCGTTGTTGTCGCCGGAGGCGCGGTTCGGGCTGGGGGGTTGCGGGGTGTTGTTCGGGGAATCGGACATGGTCTGCGTCTTTCCGGAGGCTTTCCTCTCGGGTGGGAAAAACTAGTCGACACTCCGAAAATGTCTAGGCGGGGTTTTTTCGCTTCTCGAAGACCAACTACAAGACCTCCCCCACGGTTGACTTGCTTCCCGTTCCCTGCTTCAAAAGCCGCCCCATGTCCGAACGCAAGACTCTCGACGAACGCGCCCAGATGACCGACCTCGAGCGCGTGCGCCACTCCGCCGCGCACGTGATGGCCACCGCCATCCTCCGCATCTGGCCCGATGCCCAGTTCGCCTACGGCCCGCCCATCGAGAGCGGTTTCTACTACGATTTCGAGATGGCCCACCGCATCACGCCGGATGATTTCGAGAAAATCGAGGCGGAGATGAAGAAAATCGCCAAGGAGAATCAGAAGTTCGATTACAAGGCGATCTCCCGCGAGGAAGCGAAGGCAATGGCGGAGTCCGGTCGCCTCGGCGGCCTCACCGAGCGCCCGGGAAACCCCTCCCGCTTCAAGCTCGACCTCATCGACAAGATCCCGGAAGGCGAGCAGATCTCCTGTTTCCAGAACGGCGATTTCATCGACCTCTGCGCCGGCCCGCATGTCGGCTACACCTCGAAGTGCAAGAACGTGAAGCTCATGTCCGTCTCGTCGTCCTTCTACATGGGCGATGAATCGAAAGGACAGCTCCAGCGCCTCTACGGCACCGCGTTCGAGAGCAAGGAGGAGCTGGAAAGCCACCTCGTCCGCCTTGAGGAGGCGAAAAAACGCGACCACCGCCGCCTCGGCCGCGAGCTGGGGCTTTTCCACATCGACGAGATGGTCGGCCAAGGCCTCATCCTCTGGAAACCGAAAGGCGCCCTCATCCGCCGCGCGCTGCAGGAATTCATCACCGCCGAGCTCGACAAGCAGGGCTACTCGCAGGTCTTCACCCCGCATATCGGCAAGCTCGATCTCTACCGCACCTCCGGCCATTTCCCCTACTACCAGGAAAGCCAGTTCGCCCCCATTGCCGAGCGGGACACCCTTGAAAAACTCGCCGACGAGGACGCCACCTGCGCCACCCTCATCAACGGCCTAAGCGAAGGAACCTACGAAGGTTACCTGCTCAAGCCGATGAACTGCCCGCACCACATCAAGATCTTCGCGAGCGACCATCACTCCTACCGCGATCTGCCGGTGCGGCTCGCGGAGTTCGGCACGGTCTATCGCTGGGAGCAATCCGGCGAACTCGGCGGCATGACCCGCGTCCGCTGTTTCACCCAAGACGATGCCCACCTCTTCTGCACCCCGGATCAGGTGGCGGAGGAAGTAAAAGGCTGCCTCGACCTCGTGAAAAAAGTCCTCAACACCCTCGGCATGCACGATTACCGCGTCCGCCTCTCCCTCCGCGATCCGGACTCCGATAAATACGTCGGCTCCGCCGAAAACTGGGACAAGGCCGAGGCCGCGCTGCGCGAGGCCGTGATTCATCTCGGCGTCGGTTACACCGAGGAAATCGGAGAGGCCGCCTTCTATGGCCCGAAGATCGACTTCGTCGTGAAAGACGTCATCGGCCGCGACTGGCAGCTCGGCACCGTCCAGGTCGATTACAACCTGCCCGTCCGCTTCAAGCTCTCCTATGTCGGAGAGGACAACAAGCCGCACATCCCCGTCATGATCCACCGCGCCCCGTTCGGATCATTGGAAAGGTTCACCGGACTGCTGATCGAGCATTTCGAAGGGAAATTCCCGACTTGGCTCGCCCCGGAACAAGTCCGCGTCCTACCCATTTCCGAGAAATCCCTGGAAGCTGCCGAGGAACTCGCCGCCAAACTTGCCGATCTGGGCGTCCGCGTAACCGTCGACCGCAGCTCCGAAAAGGTCGGCGCGAAAATCCGCAACGCCCGCATGGAACGCGTCCCCAACATGGCCATCCTCGGCCAGCAAGAAGTCGAGCAAGGCACCGTCTCCGTCCGCATCCGCGGCGAGGAGCAGCCGATCACAAAAACCGTCCAGCAGTTCATCGACGATCTCCTCACCGAGATATCCAGCCGCTCGCTGTAAGCAAGTGGCTGGGACTTGCAGTCCCAGTCCGTCCAGGAGACTTGTAGTCTCCCGTCCTCTGGATTTAGCAGTTTGATTTTACATCATTTTCGGTCTATACATAAACCATGCCTGATACGTACAACATGGATGAGGCTTAGGCGAACCTCACGAAACTCTGCCGCTCGGGCAAACGCTTCGTCATCGCCAACCGCAACCAGCCTGTCGTCGTCGCCATGCCGGTGGAGGATTTCGAAGCGCTCATGGAAACCATGGACATCCTCGCCGATCACGCCGCCATGACCGCGATCCGCTCCGCCAAGGCCGGCAAAACCCAATACCGTCCGCTGAACCTCGACGATGAAAATTTCGGCCTCTGATCAGGTCGCCGACTGGCTCTGCGCCCTGCCCCCGCAAACCAAGCGCCGCGTCCGCACCGCATAGCGCGCCTTGTCGAAAGGGAAGGGCGACATCAAGGGCTTGCAGGGTTCGCTCGAGGGCTTCAACCGCCTGCGGATCGGCGGCATCCGCATCCTCTTCCGCCAGGTTTCCGGAAAGGAAATCCTCCTCGAATAAGCCAACACCCGCGATGTGATCTACGAACTTTTCGAGCAGATCCTCGGCGGGCGGAGGAAATGACACGGGGATAATTCCTTTAGCCTTCAGAAAGCATGGCCATCACCGAAAAGTGGAAAGAGTGGAAGCAGCGAGGATCGATCTCCCTTTGGCATTATGAGGAGTTTCCGAAAAATTTCCGCGGCTATCACCTGACAGCGGATCGAGCGGGGTGCGATTTCCTGCTCGGTCTCATCGAACGATTTCGGAACGCGGATTATCCTGCAATAAAGGGAATCATGCTGGATGACCCGACACCAACGAGGCTCGCGGTTCCAGGCTGCCGACAGAGATGCATTCCCGCCATCCGGCTTGAGCTGAGATTCCTTCGTGCGGCTTGCGATGAACACTGGACGGTAGCCGAGTGCGATGGGAGGTAATCATTGAAATGGGAGCGAATGGCCTGAATCACTTCGAGCGCGGCATCCGGGATATCACCCTTGGACAAGGAGATTGGGCAATAGGAAAGGGCGAGAAATCACTGTGGTTCTGGTGGTAAGCGTTGCCGACATGTTAGAGGATACGGCAACCAACTATTTGTTTCAAATAGCCACCGCGTAACGGAAAACTTCCCTTGCGCCCTTTCTGCGAGACGATGCCTGTGTTTTCAGCGCCAGTCCTCAAGGGCGAGGCCATCGATGCGGCGGAAATCCTTGGTGTTGTTGGTAACGACCGTCCACTTGTGGCGGAGGCCGGTGGCGGCGATGAAAACGTCAGTGATGCCGATGGGTGTTCCTTGGTTGAGCAATCCGGCATTGAGGCGGGCGGCGATGCGGGCGCATTCGGAATCGAAGGGCTGGATGTGTAGTGTGGCGACGAAGCGGGAGACTTTGGCGCGCTCCTCTTCCCGAAGCCCGGCAGGGGCACGATCCGCCCCTTGAAACAGCTCGAACTCGGTGATGACCGATATGAAGCAGTCTTTCGGCAGGCAGGCGGAAAGCCGCTCGACGACTTTTTTCCGTCCGCGCAGGACATCGATGCAGACGTTCGTGTCGAGGAGACGTTTCATAAGGCTTTTTCCTCGTAGGTGGTTTTTTCGCGTCCGAAGTCCTTGCGGGAAATCCGCACGCTTTCGAAAAATCCCTCCGGCCAGCCGGTTTCAGTTACTTGTTCGATGATGATTTTGTCGCCCTCACGATGGATGGAGGCCGGGCCGCAAGTCAGTTCCAGCGCCTTGGGCAACCTGATGGCCAGCGAGTTGCCGCTTTTGAAGATCTTGGTTTTCATGCCGATATGTATCTACATGCTGGGATATACAGTCAAGCGGAGAAACTCATCCCATCCTGGTAGGGCTGATCCGGCTCGGTCGGCCCTGATCAAAAACGGAGGAGCCGTAATCACGGAATGGGATTGAAACCTCCGTATGGCGGGCTTTTTTTCTTCGTGATCTCACTCCCGCCCGAGTGAGCGGCGCGTAGGGTATTTGAAATGGGCCGACCGAGCCGGATCAGCCCTACCGGATCAAATCACATCGCCGTAGGTCGTGAACCCCGTGGATTCCTTCACGGCGATAT